>CAZDYS010000059.1:0-12993 GCA_964509445.1 uncultured Planctomycetaceae bacterium | reverse complement strand
TACACTCTTTCCCTACGCGATGCACCCGCTCAAACGCCTCGGCGAGCCCGAGGACGTCGCTCGAGCGATCTCGTGGCTGCTCGATCCGGAGCAGGCCTGGGTCACGGGACAGGTTCTGGGGGTCGACGGCGGACTGGGATCGGTACGATCCCAGGGATGAGCCGAGCCACCACGCCCGCCCCGCCCGAACAGACCGAGGTCGTCGTGATCGGCGCCGGGCTCGCGGGCCTCTGCTGCGGCCTGCGTCTCGCCGAGCGCGGCATCGCGTTCACGCTGCTCGAGGCCGCGCATCGCGTCGGCGGCCGCGTGGTGACCGACGTCGTCGACGGCTATCGCATCGACCGGGGTTTCCAGGTCCTCCTGGACTCCTACCCCGAGGTCCGTGCTCGTCTCGACCTTCCGGCGCTCGGCGTGCGCGCGTTCGAGGCCGGCGCTCTCGTGCGCAAGGACGGGCGGTTCTGGCGGATCGGAGACCCCTGGCGGCGGATGTCCAGCGCGCTGCCGACGCTGCGCGCCCCGTTCGTCTCGTTCTCGGACGCGCTCCGGCTCGCGCGCCTGCGCGGTCAGGCGCTGCGGGATGGCGCGTCGCCGAGCGGAAGCGCGGCGAGCTTCCTCGCGAGGGAGGGCTTCTCCCCCGCCTTCCGGGAGAGCTTCTTCCAGCCGTTCTTCGGCGGAGGCGTCACGCTCGACCCGGACCTCGGGGTCGACGCCTCCTGGCTGGTCCGACTGTTCGGCTACTTCGCGCGCGGCAGCGCCGTGCTCCCCGCCGAGGGCATGCAGGCGATTCCGGAGCAGCTCGCCTCGAAGCTCCCCGAGGGGCACCTGTTCCTCGACACACCGGTGCGAGCGGTGGAGGACGGCGGAGAAGAGCGCGAGGTCACGCTCGAGAGCGGCGCGAGGATCCAGTGCCGACAGGTCGTGCTCGCCACCGACGCCTCCGCCTGCGCCCGCCTCCTGGGACGTCCCTCCGAGCCGGCCTGGAACGGAACGGTCACGCTCAGCTACGGCGCCGACCGTTCTCCCGTCGGGGAGGCGATCCTCGTCCTGAACGGGGAGGGCGCCGCGGACGGACCCGTGAACCACGTCGCCGTCCTGAGCGACGCGCAGCCCACCTACGCGCCCGCCGGGAAGGCGCTGGTGAGCGCGAGCGTTCCGGGCACCCCGGAGGATTCGGACGAGGCGCTGGACGCTCGCGTCCGCGCGCAGCTGACCGGCTGGTACGGCGAGGAGGTCGCCAGCTGGCGCCTCCTGCGCGTCGATCGCGTCCCGCACTCCCTGCCCCGTTCGAGCGAGGCCGAGGAGCTCTCGGGCGCGGAGCACGTCCAGCTCTGTGGCGATCACGTCGCGACCCCTTCGATCCAGGGGGCGATGGAATCGGGGCGCCTCGCGGCGGAGCGCGTGTGAAGTTCGTCGCCGAGAGCATCTTCCCCGCCTCGGTGGAAGAGGTGTTCGCGTTCCACGAGCGCCCCGACGCCTTCGAGCTCCTGCAGCCTCCCTGGGAGCGCGTGCAGATCCTGCGTCCGCCGGCGAGCCTCGAGGTCGGGACCCTGGTCGAGCTGCGCGCCAAGGTCGGCCCCTTCTGGCAGACGATTCGCGCGGAGCACGTGGCCTACGAGAAGAACGTGCTGTTCGAGGACGTGCTCCTGAAGAGCCCGTTCGCGCGCTGGCACCACCGGCACCTGTTCTTCGAGCACGAGCTGGGCTGCCGGCTTCGAGACGAGGTCGACTACGCGCCGCCCTTCGGCTGGCTCGGTCGGCTGGTCGATCCGCTCCTCGTGCGACCGCGTCTCGAGCGCATGTTCGCGTACCGGCACGAGGTCACGCTGCGCGAGGTCCAGGCGGCTCGTTCCTGACGAGAACGGCGTGGCGGTCTCCGCACGCGGTTCGCAGGATCGTCGTCGCGCCTTAGGCTAGGCGCTCCGACCTTCCCTGGACCTCGAGCCCGACGACCTCCATGCGCAGGAATCCGCTGGCCCTGCTCCTCCTCCCGCTGCTCACGGCCTTCGGGCCTCCTCAGGAGGAGCTCTCCGCCGTGCGCGCGGCCGTGGAGGCCGGCCGCGCGGCCTTCGCGGCCTACGACCCCTCGAGCGAGACCTCCTCGTCCGCGGCGCGCGACGCGGCGCGCTCGGCGCTGGTCGAGGTCTACCGCGCGGGGTCGATCGACCAGGTCCACGCGCTCCTGTGGGACGGAACGATCGACACGGAGCTCTCCGCGAAGCTCGCCGAGGTGCGCAACGGGATGATGCAGGAGGTGCGTGCCGAGCTGGGCGTCCTGCATCGCGAGGCGCACGCCAGCAACTTCTCGCCGGCCACGAACCTGATGAACGACATCGACCAGACCTTCCGTCCCTCGGATCGCCTGGCGGAGCTCGGCATCCAACAGCGGGGCTCGGACCTCGTCTCCGACTTCCAGCGCATCTGGCGCGAGCGTTTCGGGATCGCCCCGGAGCGGATGGACGTCGTCAGCCACACCTCGGAGGCCGGGATCCCCGACTGGCGCAAGAGCGCCGAGGTCCACGAGTTCACGGCCCGACTCCGCCAGGGCTCGAAGCTGCTGCGGGACAACCCCGAGGCCTACTTCCTCGAGGGCGCCTACCGACTCCAGGTGGAGCGTCGGTCGTTCGCGAGCGACCTCGAGCTCTACAGCGTCTACTCCTACGCCCCGCGCACCGAGGACGGCGTCTCGAAGGTCAGCGCCGTGGTCGAGCGTCGCGACGGCACGATCGCGGAGCTCGGCTACAAGGGCGTCGCGCCGGAGGTCCGGGCGAGCTACGCGGCCGGGTCGACGGTCGGCAACTGGTGGTTCATGCGCGCCCACGGCGGCGGAACGCGCTACGTCTCGAAGTACGGCCTGCGCAGCTTCTCGGAGGGACCCGGGTTCCTCGTGAAGGCCGCGAGCGCGGCCGCGGACGAGGAGCTGGTGCCCGTCGAGTACGAGAAGCTGGAGTCCTACCGCGAGCGCCAGAGCTACTGCGACGAGGTCTACCTGACCCACTTCCGCGGGAGCGAGCTCACGCGCGCCGAGCTCTTCCAGACGCTCGAGACTGCCCGCTTGATCCGCAACGCGGGCGACTCCTTCCAGCCCGCCCTGGCCTTCGAGAAGCGCGCGCTCGAGCTGGTCGGGGGCGACCGCGACGCCTACGAGGCGGATCGCGAGGGACTGCTCGCGCGGGCCGACCTCGAGTTCCGGGAGGCCATGACCAAGGTCATGATCCGCAACATGGAGGTCTCGCTGCCCGCGCGGCTCGCGGACTGGCTGGATCCTCAGGTCGACCCGCGCGTGATCGGGCTGTCCGAGGAGGACATTCGCGACCGGACCCCGCGCTACGAGGAGGAGATGACCAAGGCGCGCAAGCGCCTGCGGACCGCGGCTCTGTTCGAGAGCATGCAGGCCCTGCGCACGCTCGAGCCGGCCACGCGCCAGCGCGTCCTCGAGAGCTCGATCGAGGCGCTGAAGCGCCGGACGGGAACCGACGAGAAGGGACGCTATCCGTTCGAACGCTCCCTGCGCGCCGTCGCCAAGCTCGCCGCCAGCGAGTCCAAGCCGCGGCTGCTCCAGACCGAGGCCGAGCGCTTCTACGGGTCGCGCTTCGAGGTCCGCGACGACCTCGTGCTGGTCAAGGACACGACTCCCGATCCGGACGCGATCGAGCAGCCCGAGCTGGCGGAGCGCGTACGTGCCGTCCAGGCCGAGCTCGCCGAGGCCGCCCGGGCCGACGGTCTCCTGCAGCGCGCGGCCGGCGACGTGAGCGCCCGCTGGGCGGAGGGGATCGCGGAGGCCGAGGACAACCTGCGCACGCGCGCCGCGCTGCTCGACCCGCGGCGCTACGCGGAGGCCAAGCTCGCGTTCCGTCGCGGGCTGTGGGAGAGCCTCGGCTGGCAGGCGGAGAGCGAGTGGCGCGGCGTCCGGAGCGTCACGGCCGAGGCGGTCCAGGGGATGCGGTTCGACGGCGGACGCCTGCTGAGCGACGTCGCGAGCTGGGGCAACGCCCAGGCGGTCCTCGGGCTACTGGAGGCCTACCGCAAGGGCGGATCCACGCCGGAGCAGAAGTCCGAGGCCTTCTACGCGGCGCTCCTCAAGGAGAGCGCGTCGCGCCTCCCCTACGTGGGCGAGGCCTTCGAGATCCTCTCGATCCTGCGCGGCGAGCAGGACCCGGTCGTCGGCACGGGACTCCTCGTGGGCACGTTCCTGTACCCCGGCCTCGGAAAGGTGCTCGCCGTGTACGGCGTCGTGAGCGGCACGTATCAGCTGCTCTACGACCTCTCGATCGAGAGCTGGGTGCTGACCTCGTACCAGGGAACGGTGCCCAACGCGGACGGTTCGAAACCGCCGGGACGCTCTGCCAGCCCCCAGTGGGAGGACACGCCGGGCGTCCTCGAGCCGGTGCGCGCGTGGATGCTCGCACGCCGCCAGGAGCTCATCGGCGAACGCGCAGAAGCCTCCGCCGCGGAACAGGAGAGGATCGATCGCCTGCTCTCCACGGACTTTCCCGCGGACCCGAACGTGCTCCACGTGCGCCGCGCCGTCTATCCCTACTACTCGCGGATCCTGCACGAGACCCTGGAGCGCGCGGGACGCCCGCGGTCGGAGTGGGACGCGATCCAGCTGTCGAGTCTCGGGCCCGCGATCCGCTCCAACGACCCGTCCGATCTGGTGCTGATCGCGGATCTCCCGCCGCTCCTGCGTGCCTACCTACGACCGATCGTGCGCGCCTACCTGCAGGGGACGGGAGACTACGCGGAGCGCCCCGACCACGTGGCCGCGCACGCCCACCCGCTGCATCGCGAGCTCTACTTCCACGCGGGGAGCGAGACAGCTCTGCGGGACGCCACCGAGCACCTCACGAACGCCCTGTGCGCCGCCTACGTGCGCTCGCTCATCGCGAAGACGCGCGGAGCGAGCACGGAGCTCGTGCTCGATCCTCGCTGGGACCGGAGCGCGCTGACCAGCACCGAGGCGTACCTGTTCGGACTCCCGGCGGAGAACTTCACACAGGCCAGCAAGCGCTTCCCCGACGCGGGTCCGGCACCGGCCCTGCCGCCCCTGCTCGGGGTCTTCGGAGACACGCGAGAGGAGCAGCGCCGGAACTTCTTCCCGACCCTCGACCGGGAGCTCGACCAGAAGCTCGAGCGCTACGCCCGCACGCACGGAGGACCGGCGCGGGAGGACTTCGACGCGTTCAAGCTCGGGGAACACCACCCCGTGCTCCGCCCGCTGGCCCCGGAGAACCAGGCCGTCGCGCATCCGCTCCTGCTCGCGTTCTTCACGCGGCAGGTCCTGGAGTACTGGCAGCGCTTCCAGCCCCAGGACGAGCTGCTGCTCGACCCGATCGACACCGGATCCGTCGGTGCCAGCGAGACCACCACCGGGACCGCGGACGTGTGGCGCGGCGGCTGGATGGAGAGCGAGCTGTCGGACGCGGACGCCCAGCGCATTCGCGCGGGAGTGGTCCAGGCCCTGATCGCCGACTACAAGCACGGGCTGCTGCAGGACATGGCGCGCCGCCGGCAGGAGGCCCAGGAGAAGCTCGTCGAGGCGCAGCTCCCGGCGAGCCTCGCGCTGGTCGACCTCTCCGACGCCGTGTGGGGAAGGCCCGGCGCGAACGACGCGGACGTGGCCGCCTCGCGCGAGCTCGCGCTCCACGAGTGGACCCCGAACCTGTCCCTGGATCGCGAGTACGCCGAGAACCTGGAGCGCGCGCTGCGTGCGATTCCGGACGAGGTGGACCTGACGATCGAGGGCGTTCCCGCCGGACCGCTGGCCCTCGGAGACTCGCTCGACCTCGCCTGCCGCGTGGAGGCCGCCGACCTCTACTACGAGCGCCCCTACCGCGTGGAGTGGAGCCTCGAAGGCGTGTCCGCCGACACCAGCGAGGAAGCCGTCGACGCCTCCCCGATCCTGCGCGAGCGGACGCTGGCGTCCGTCGTGGGAACCGAGGAGGAGGGCATCCAGGAGCGCACCGTGCGCGCGACCGCGCTCGTGACCGACGCCACCGGCCGCGAGATGGGGAGCGAGAGCGTGACCTTCCGCATCGGCGGTCGCGAGGCCGGCGAGGAGGAGCCCGAGGACACCTCGGAGGACTCGACCGTGGTCGCGACTCCCGAGGAAGAGGAGACCGAGGAGAAGACCTACGACGTCGTCTGGTACGTCCTGCGCGTCAAGGGCAAGGGCTGGATCCCCCACTACGCCGGGGGAAGCTACATCACGAGCGGTCACGACGACGTGATCCTGCGCGTGGCGAATGGGGAGGACGTCGAGACGAGGATGGCGGAGTACATCGCGACCCTCGTCCGTCCTCCCTGCGACGTGCAGATGCCCGGTGTGCCGGGACTGCGCCGACGACCCATGTTCTGGGTCAGCGGACCGGACGTGAAGGGGATCGCGGGACCGTTCTTCGAACGCGGCGAGATCCTGGCGTTCGAGCGCGAGGACACGTGGAGCTTCTCCGACCGAGATGGACCGAGCATGAGCAAGATCCGGGAGATGTACGGATGCAACTGAACCTCCGAAGCGCGCGTCGAGCGCGGAACGCCTTCCCCCTCGTCCTCCTCGCGATCCTCGCGGGAGCCTCCACCGCGCAGGAGACCGATCCGCGGGACTCCTCCAGCGATCCCTGGGTACGCGGACTGCCCGACGCGGGAGAGCTCTCCTCCACCGCCGAACCGCCGAACCTGAACGGCACCGTGAGCGAGGACGGCACGGTCCCCACGGACGGAGACGGCGGTTCCGCTCCGGGCGCAGGGGGCGGCGCGACGGGGAACGCCGGTGCACCGAGCCCCGACGACGACCCGCGCAGCGCCGGCGGTGCGCGCCCGACCTCTCCCGTCGACGTGAACGAGAGCGAGCCGAACGGAAGCTACGGCCTCGCGCAGTCCGTCCCGGCGGCAGCGCGCGTGACCGGCACGATCGAGCCCGCACGCGACACGGACAGCTACCGCGTGGAGATCCGTCGCCGCGGGTCCATCGAGATCCGCTTCTCGACCGTGCCCGCGGGCTTCGGGCCCAGCTTCCGCGTCTACGACAGGGAGAACGCCGCGGTCACCGGCTGGATCTACCCGCCGGTCGCGGGAGGCGCGACGGAACCGGTCGTCGTGGACCTGAAGGTCGCGGGTGCCTACTACGTCGCGGTCGCCGACGACAAGCACGACTGGAGCGGCGCGGCTCCCTACACGCTGGACCTGCGCTTCTACGAGGGCGATCGCTTCGAGCCCAACGAGAGCTACGGCACCGCGACTCCGATCTCGGCCAACGAGCGCCTGACGGGGACGATCCTCCCGATGGGCGACTACGACCAGTACGCGTTCGTCGTGGAGCACGCGGGCGCGATCGAGGTCACCTTCCCGCACGTCCCCAAGGAGCTGACGCCGAGCTTCCGCATCTACGACCGCGAGGGGGCGGCGCTGACCGGCTGGATCCAGCCGCCGCTCGTCGACGGTGGCGCCGAGACCCAGGTGATCGACCTCCCCCGGCCCGGCTCTTACCGCATCGCCGTGGCCAACGCGACCTCGGACGCGCGCTCCTACGAGGCCTACACCCTCCACCTGCGCATGCACCACGCGGACGCGAACGAGCCCAACGGTTCGATCGGGACGGCGACGCGCGTCGAGCCGACGACGTCCCGTAGCCTGAGCCTGCTCCCGAGCGGCGACTACGACCACTTCACCTTCGAGGTGCCGCGGCGCGGGATCACGACGGTGCGCCTGGAGGAGATCCCCAGCGCGCTCGGGGTCACCTTCCGCCTGTACGACGCGGAGCGAGGCGCGCTCACCGGTTGGATCCAGCCGGCCGTCCGGGACGGCGCCACGGAGCCGACGATCCTCGACCTGCCGCGCGCCGGCCGCTACACGCTCGGCGTCGCGAACGAGACGGGCTCCGTGCGATCCTCCGACGCGTTCCGCCTGCGGCTCGAGGAGACCCTCGGAGACGCCCACGAACCCAACGAGACGATCGGAACCGCGACGCCCCTGCGCCTCGGCAGCGCCGTCTCCGCGAACCTGCTGCCGAAAGGGGACTACGACACCTACGCGTTCGAGCTCGACGCGCCGCGCAAGGTCACGATCACGCTGCCGAAGGTCCCGCGGACGATGGTTCCCTCGCTCAGGGTCTACAGCCGCGAGCGCGGAGCCCTGACCGGCTGGCACGTCCCCGCGATCCGCGACGGCGCTTCCGAGGCCTTCGAGGTCGAGCTCCGGGAGGCCGGTCGCCACTACCTCGTGATCACCGACGACTCGTTCAAGCAGCGCACGCCGGAGCCTTACGAGGTGGTCGTCCGATGACGCGAAGAACCGCGACGAGAGCCTCCTGGATCGTCGTGTTCGCGAGCGCGCTGCTCGCCTGTGCCAGCAACCCCGCGCGGGAGCCGGCGCCGTTCCCCGCGTCGTGGTCCGGCGTCTGGCGAGGCCAGGTCGACGTTCACCGGCCCGACGGCCCTGCGGGAGACTTCGTGGTGGAGCTCGAGATCCGCCCGACCGAGACGCCGGACCGCTGGACGTGGACCACGCGCTTCGAGGGCCCGGCCGGCAGCCAGGAGAGGCCCTACGAGCTCCTCGTCCGGGACGCGGAGCGGGGCACCTTCGCGATCGACGAGAAGAACGGCATCGTGCTCGAGGCGCAGCTCCTGGACGGCGTGCTGGTCAGCTGGTTCGAGGTCGCGGGCTCCCACCTGGTCACGCACCAGGAGCTCCTCGACGCCGGCACCGCGAGCGAGCGCATCCGCTACCAGATCCTCTGGTCCGAGGACGATGCGACGGTCCGGACCGGCGACACCGGCGGGACCCCGGAGGTCCTGTGTCACCCGCTCGCGACGCTGCAGAGCGGAACGCTCACGCGCGTGCGCTGAGGCATCGCCTCAGGAAACCGACGTCGATCTCGAGCAGGCGGTGGAGCGCGCGGAAACCCGCGCGCTCGATCGCCTTGCGGGCAGCGACGTTGTCCGCCTCCGTCGAGCACACCGGCGTGTCCCCCTCCGCTCGCGCCCGCGCCGCGAGCAGCGTGAGCATGCGACTCGCGATCCCGCGGCCGCGAGCTTCGGGTGCGACCACCACACCGAGCTGAGCGACGCCCGGCTGAGACGCATCGCGACGGAGCTCTCCCGCGCAGAGGATCCGCTCGTCCTCGAGCGAGAGGACCAGCTCGCCCCGCTGGATGCGCTCGCGGTCGTAGCCCTCGAGGAACTCCCTCGGAGCCCCGGTCGCCGCCTCGTGGAACGCGATCGCGGACTCGAGGTGTTCCTCCATCGCGACCACCGTGCGCTCGAGGGCCTCGACCGCAGGCGGGCGGAGATGCGCGAAGACGAGGGAGTGCACCTCGACGCCTCGCGCCAGCTCGAGCGCGACTCCGAGCGCGCGCGGATCCTGCGTGAAGACCAGGAGAGCCCCCACCTCGAGGCGCTCGACCGCGAGCTGCAGCAGCGCCCGCGACGCGTGCAGCGCGGGATCGCGCACGAAGAACCGCAGCAGCCGACCCTCGTCGTCGACGCAGCCGGAGCCGGCGACCTCGCCACCGAGACGCAGCGTGAACGGCTTCGCGTCCTCGGCGAAGCTCGCCCACATGTCGTCGAGCGGCGCGACCAGGTGCGCGAGGTAGTCCGCGCGGTCCTCTGTGAAAGCGTCCTGCTCCCCCACGGTCAAGCTGAGGTCCGAACCCATGGCAGAGGGAGATACCACAGCGGCCAGGTCGGGACGACCTTCGGACGGACAAACGGGTCGTGCCGACGACACGGATCGCGGAGCGAGGCGGAACGAACACCGGCTCCGTCGCCGGGCGGGCGGACGGAGCCGGTGGAAGAGGCGCGTCGAGGATCAGCTGACAGCGGGGATCATGTGCACGTCGCGCTGCGGGAACGGGATGGAGATGCCGCGCTTGTCGAACTCCTCCTTGACCCGCTTGTGCGTGTCGAACCACACGTCCCAGTAGTGGTCGGGGTGCACGTAGGGACGGCAGACGAAGTCGACGCTGGAAGAGCCGTGCCCCACGCAGGCGACGGTCGGCGCCGGCTCCGCCAGCACGCGCTCGTCGCCCTTCAGCACGTCGAGCATCGCGGTGATGGCGTCGTCCATGCTGTCGTCGTAGCCGATGCCGAAGGTCATGTCGACGCGCAGCGCTCCGTTGGCCGTGTAGTTCACGATGTTGCCGCCGGTGATCGTGCCGTTCGCGATGATCGCCTTCTTGTTCTCGAGCGTGTTGATCACGGTCGCGAACACGCCGACGTCGGACACGACGCCGAGCACCCCGCCCGCCTCGACCAGGTCGCCCACGCGGATCGGGCGGAAGATCATCATCATCACGCCGGCCGCGAAGTTCGAGAGCGAGCCCTGCAGCGCGAAACCGATCGCGAAGCTGGCGGCACCGATGATCGCGACGAAGGAGGCGGTGTTGACCCCGAGCTTCGTGATCGAGGAGACGATCACGAACGCCATCAGGATCATGTAGACGCAGCTCCCGAGGAAGTTCGTCAGGGTCGGATCGAGCTTGGAGCGCTCCATCGCCTTGCGCGTGATCGCGGTGATCAGTCGCGCGACCAGCCAGCCGATGATCAGGATCGCGAGCGCCGCTCCCAGGGTGGGCAGGAAGTCGATCGCCTTGTCCTTGACCGTGTTGAGCCAGTTGCTGAGTCCGTCGATGTCCGTGGGGATCTCCGGCACCAGCGCCTCGGCGATCTCCGCGGCCTCCTCTCCCTCCGGAGCGGCCTCCGGCGCGGCGCCCCCTCCGAGACCGTTGTTCTCGATGGCCGTCGCGAGGCGGTCGATGGCGGCGGCGATGGGGTCGGTTTCTTGCCTGAGCTCGAGCATGGTTCCTCCAGGGAGAACGATGAGATGGACCGGAACAGGGACCGCATGGTGGCAGATCCCCCGGCTCGAGAGCAGTGACGATTCGTTCAGGTGGCCTGTACGCGAGCGAGGCCGGACCCTGGGGGATCCGGCCTCGCCAGCGGAACGTCGGGTTGTCACGGACGGGGAGGCGCGAGCGCGCTCCGCCCGCACCGACTACTGCAGGTCGTAGCGGTCGAGGTGCATGACCTTGGAGAACGCGGAGGCGAAGTCCTGCGCGAACTTCTCCGCGCCGTCCTCGCTCGCGTAGACCTCGGCGATCGCCCGCAGTTGCGAGTTCGATCCGAAGACGAGGTCGACGCCGGTTCCGGTCCATTTCACCGAGCCGCTCTCACGATCGCGGCCCTCGTAGAGGTGCTCGCCCTGGGTCGACTTCTGCCACTGGGTCCCCATGTCGAGGAGGTTGACGAAGAAGTCGTTCGAGAGCGTGCCCGGGCGGTCCGTGAACACGCCGTGCTTCGCGCCGCCCTGGTTCGCACCGAGGACGCGCAGGCCGCCGACCAGCGCCGTCATCTCCGGCGCGGAGAGCGTCAGGAGGTTCGCACGGTCGACGAGCGCCTCTTCCGCACGGCGGAAGCGCGAGTCCCCGAAGTAGTTGCGGAACCCGTCGGCGGTCGGCTCGAGCACCTCGAAGGAGGCCTCGTCCGTGTGCTCCGCGGTCGCGTCGGTGCGGCCGGGGTGGAACGGAACCTCGACGTCGAAGCCTCCCTCGGCCGCGGCCGCCTCGACCGCGGCGCAGCCACCGAGCACGATCAGGTCGGCCAGGGAGATCTTCTTGCCGCCGCGAGCGGACTCGTTGAAGTCGCTCTGCACCTTCTCCATCGCGCCGATCACCTTGGCGAGCTGCGCGGGGTCGTTGACCTCCCAGTCCTTCTGCGGAGCGAGACGCACGCGCGCGCCGTTGGCACCGCCGCGCTTGTCCGAGTTCCGGAAGGTCGCGGCCGAGGCCCAGGCGGCGGAGACGAGCTCCGACGTGGACAGGCCGGAGCCCAGGATGGTGCGCTTGAGCTCCGCGATGTCGACAGCGCCCACGAGCGGGTGATCGACGGGCGGGACCGGGTCCTGCCAGATCTGCGGCTCCGGGACCCACGGGCCGAGGAGACGCGCGTGCGGCCCCATGTCACGGTGCGTGAGCTTGTACCAGGCGCGCGCGAAGGCCTCGTCGAACTCCTTGGGGTTCTCGAGGAAGCGCTTGGAGATCTCGCCGTAGGCCGGGTCGAAGCGCAGCGCGAGGTCGGTCGTGAACATGACCGGCAGGTGCGACTTGGACTCGTCGTGCGCGTCCGGGACGTTGGCGCGACCGTCGACCGGCGTCCACTGCTGGGCACCGGCGGGGCTCTTGGTCAGCTCCCACTCGTAGCGGAAGAGGTTCTTGAAGTACTCGTTGCCCCACTCGGTCGGCGTCGACGTCCACGCGCCCTCGAGGCCGCTGGTGATCGTGTCGGCACCCTTGCCGGAGCCATAGGTGTTCGTCCAGCCGAAGCCCTGCTCCTCGAGGCTCGCGCCCTCGGGCTCGGGACCGACGTGTCCCTCCGGCGTGGCCGCGCCGTGCGCCTTGCCGAGCGTGTGACCTCCGGCGATGAGCGCGACGGTCTCCTCGTCGTTCATCGCCATGCGGCCGAAGGTCTCGCGGATGTCGCCGATCGCGGCCTCCGCGTCGCCGTCGCGCATCGGTCCCTCGGGGTGGACGTAGATCAGGCCCTGGAAGCTCGCGCCGAGCGGCGCTTCGAGGTCGTAATCCGCGTCGCCTGGCTTGCCCTTCCAGCGCTTGGTGCGGGTGACCATCTCGCCGCCCGCCGCGCCCGAGGTCTCGCCGACCGCCTTGCCGTCCCAGAACTCCGAGCCGAAGTACATGCCGCGATCGGCTTCCCAGCTGTCCTCGCGCCCGCCCCCGAACCCGAAGGTCTTGAGGCCCATCGACTCGAGCGCCACGTTGCCCGTGAGGATGATCAGATCCGCCCACGACAGCGCCGCGCCGTACTTCTGCTTAATGGGCCAGAGCAGGCGCCGGGACTTGTCGATGTTCCCGTTGTCATCCCACGAGTTGGTCGGCGCGAAGCGCTGCAGCCCGCCCGAGGCGCCGCCCCGTCCATCGCCGATCCGGTACGTGCCCGCCGCGTGCCAGGCCATGCGGACCATCTGGGGTCCGTAGTGCCCGTAGTC
>CAZDYS010000058.1:0-13025 GCA_964509445.1 uncultured Planctomycetaceae bacterium | reverse complement strand
GTCAGGAACACCCGGTACATGTGCAGCCACACCGTGATCACCATCAGGTGGGCCGCCCATCGGTGGGTCTCCCGCATCACACCGATCGAGACGTGCTCGCGCAGGGCGAAGATGTCCTGGTACGCCAGCTCCGCCGTCGGGCGGTAGTAGAACATCAGCAGCAGACCGGTCAGGGTCTCGATCAGGAACAGGAAGAACGTCAGTCCTCCCATGCACCAGGTGTAGGAGAGGCGAATCCCGCTGCGGCGCACCTTGACCGGGTGAAGGTGCAGGAACGTGTTCGAGAGGACCGCGAGCGTCCGGTTGCGCGGCGTGTCGGGGTAGCCGTGGCGGAAGATGGACCGCCAGATCTGCGACTGCCGGACGGCTTGAAAGAGCTTCTGCATCTAAAGGAGGCGGGCGAAGCGTGCGGGAGTGGGCAGGGGGCAGGAGACGTGGAACGGGAGCGCCATCAGGCGTAGTCGAGGAAGGCGCCTTCCAGCTCCCACTGGCCCTTCTCCTGTTGGAACTTGGTGTTCTTGTCGATGAGGATCTGACCGTCCTCGGCGAGCGAGATGCGGTAGCGCTCGAGCGGCCGCGGCGCGGGCCCCTCGATGTTGATGCCCGTCGCGAGGAAGCCGGAGCCGTGGCACGGGCACTTGAACTTCTCGTCCGCGGGCAGCCAGTTCGGCGTGCAGCCGAGGTGCGTGCACACCGTCGACAAGCAGTAGAAGCCCTTGGGATCGCGCACGATCCAGCAGCCGAAGGTCGCCTTGTAGCGCTCGTCCACCCCCTGGGCGAAGGCTTCGGGGAAGCCCGCCTTGAACTCCTGCGGCGGCTCGAACAGCACGTTCGGGAACAGGAAGCGTCCCATGGCGCCGAGGATGCCGGCCGTCGCGGCCGTGAAGGCCGCCCAGCCGAAGCCGAGCGCCGAGAGGAAGCTGCGGCGATCGACCTCGCCGCGAAGCGGGGAGCGGATCAGGGGATCCGAGGAGGGAGAGCTCCCTTGTTGGGTCGGTTCCGTCTCTTCAGCCACGATGGATTGTCCTGAGCTCGGAGAGGGGTCCGGCCGCGATGGCGGTGGCCGGCCCCGGCGGAGGGAACCCACCCGCGAAATCGGGCGCAGGCGGGTCCGTAGGGGCCCATCAGGATGGTGACGACCCCGGCGAATGGCAAGGCTCCACGGGCCAAACCAGGCCCGTGGGCGCGCTACTCGGCCGCCTTCTCGGAGAGCTCGAGGGCCACGGAGCGGACGTTCGGATCGTCCTCCTCCCGGGCCAGGCGCTCGAGGAGCTCGTCGGCCCCGCCGAGGCGATGCAGTCCGACCAGCGCCTTGCAGCGGGTCGCCGACACGGTCTGGGGCGCCCAGCGACGGGGATAGTCGCCCCTCTCGACCTCGTAGGGCCCGGTTTCGGCCGCCTCGAGCAGGACCGGGCGCCCGGAGTCGACGCCCCGCTCGACGAGCGAGAGGGCAGCCTGGATGCGCAGGTCGAGCCGGCGACTCCCGAGGACGCCCTCGAGAGCCTCCACGGTGCCGGGGCTCGGCAGGTTCTGCAGCGCGGCGGCGGCCAGGAGGGCCGCCCCCTCGTCCTCGCCGTCGAGCAGCGAGATCATCCGCGCGGCCGCCCGGTCCCGCAGGGGCTCCGCCAGCTCGCCGCCGATCGAGCCGACCACGAAGATCGCGTTCTGGCCGAACTGGAACTCCGGATCGAGCCGGTCCCCGAGCTCGGTCATGCCCAGGAGGCGCGTGACGCCGTCCGGATCGCCCAGCTGGGCCATCAGGCTCGCGATCACGAACGGGGACCAGACCTCTTCGGGGGTCCTCGGCTCCGGCTGAGCGTCGGCCGCGCGGCGCAGGTCCTCCAGGAGACCCTCGCCGATGTCCCACTCGGAATCGGCCCCCTCGGCCCGGGCGGTCTGGTACTCCAGCATCTGCCGCACGAGCTCGAAGGCCGCCTGCTGGCGCTCGTTCGCGCCGCCGTTCAGCAGACGGTCCAGGTTCTGGCGCGGGGACTTGGCCTCCCCGCTCAGGAGCCCGAACAGCACCACGATCACGAGGCCGACCATCACGATCAGCGCCGGCACGACGACCAGCGGGACGATCAGGTTCTTGTAGGGACCGGCCTCCCCCTCCTCGGTGGAGTCCTCGACCGGTGCCTCCGGGGAGGCGGGCTCGGGATCGCGGATCTCGAGGTCGCGATCGAGAGCGCGCTCGTCGTCGGCGGGGTCCTTCGGGGCGGGAGGGGTCTCGGGCATCGCGGGGATCCGGCTTCCTCAGCCGCCGAGGGGGAAGTCCGAGAGCCGCCCGGCGGAGGGCAGCGTGCCCACCAGCGGTCGAACGTAGTCCAGGAAGGCCGGGGCGACGTCGTTGTCCCCCAGGAGGAACTCCTCGTCGAGGTCCCGGGTCACCTTCGCGACGTTCTCCAGCGCGGTCCACTCGACGCTGGAGCGGTACTCCGCGCCGGGCTCGCGCCGGATCACGATGGAGCCGTGGGGCGTGTCGCCGGACAGGGCCACTCGGACGGCCGTGCGGCCGACCTCGCGGGCCTCGGCGGCGTCGACCTCCGACGCGTAGCCCGCGAAGGAGCGCTGCAGGTAGCCGAACGTGTCCGCCCGGACCCGCAGCTTGGAGCCCAGCTTGTCCTTGACCGTCTGCGCGAGGAAGTCGCCCAGGGCTCCGGAGCCCGAGAGCTGCACGTTGCCGTGGGAGTCGACCTCCTTGCTCTGGAAGATCGGGTTGCCGTCCGCGTCGTGGATGCCCTCGGAGGCAGCCACGAGGCAGCGCCCGTGCTGGGTGTACATGCGATCCACGTCTGCCACGAAGGCCTCGAGGTCGAAGGTTCGCTCGGGCAGGTAGATCAGATGCGGGCCGTCGTCCTCGTGCTCGCGCGCCAGGAGGCTCGCGGCGGTCAGCCAACCCGCGTGGCGGCCCATGATCACGTCGATCTTGATGCCCGGCAGGCTGCGGTTGTCCTGGTTGTCGCCCATGATGGCCGAGGCGACGAACTTCGCGGCGGACCCGTAGCCGGGGCAGTGGTCCGTGACGCGCAGGTCGTTGTCGATCGTCTTCGGGACGTGGAACAGGCGCACGTCGTAGCCGTCCGCGAGCGCGATCTCGTTCAGGATGTGGGCCGTCTCCGCGGAGTCGTTCCCACCGATATAGAAGAAGTACCGGATGTCGTGCTTGCGGAAGACCTCGAGCACGGCCTGGCAGTCCTCCCGGGTGGGCTTCTTGCGGATCGAGCGCAGCGCGGCGCAGGGGGTCGTGGCCACCTTCTCCAGGGTCTCCTGGGACTCGCGCCCGAGGTCGATCAGGCGCTCGTCGAGCACCCCCTGGATCCCGTGGACGGCGCCGTAGACGTGGCCGATCTCGGCCGCCTCGCGGGCGGTCTCGACGACGCCGACGAGGCTCTGGTTGATGACGCAGGTGGGCCCGCCGGACTGGCCGATCAGGGCGTTTCCACGGAGACTGGACATGATTCGTGCGGTTCGAAGGGCCTCGGGGAGCGAGAGGACGGCGGAGCGTACCGACCCCCCGGAACGAGTCAACGACCGGGGCCTTGCCTCGCGCCGTCGCGCTGCTATGCTTCGCGCGCTGATTTCGCCCGGTGCGTGCAAGCGCGCCAGGGACCCCGGTGCTCGGGTGGCGGAATTGGTAGACGCGCTAGACTAAGGATCTAGTGGGGTAAAACCCGTGCTGGTTCGATTCCAGTCCCGAGCACCACCCCTCCCCTCTTCCGCCGCAGCCGGCGAGGAGGAGCGGAGGCGAGCGGTCCGCCTCGCGAAGGCAACTCGCGCCTGCAGCGCAACCACGCCGCCTCCCGTCCGTCTTCCCCGTGGCGGGTGGGGGTTCGGGAAGGAAGACGAACGCCCGCGCTACTCCGCCGCGCCGTCGAAGGGAACGACGACGCGCCCGTGCAGCCGGTAGGTCTTCTGGTCGAGCGCCAGCTGCAGCATCGTCGCGCGCGCGAGGCCGGCCGCGACCCAGGGCCGCGTGTACTGCTGACGAAGCGTCGGCAGGTGCTGCGAGGTGAACTCGCGCTCGAACGTGTCGATCTCCTGCTGCGTCATCAGCTCGAACGCCTCGAGGTTGTCCGGGGACACCGCGCCCCAGCGCTCGCCGGGGAAGTGCTCCTTCAGCACCTTCTTCTCGATGCGCGGCCGCTCGACGTCCCAGTTGATCGCGAGCGCGATGTCGTAGCCCGCGTTCTGGGTCCCGATCTTCTGCATCGTCTGCGCGATCGCGCGCGGGTGGAACCAGAACACGAAGTCGGACTGCGGCAGGCCCGTGTTGAGGAGCGTCTGGAAGTAGGCGTCCTCGGCGAGCCGCGGACGCTGCTCGCGATAGCTCTGGTAGGCGTGACCGAGCAGGTCGTGGTGGTTCGAGATCAGGAAGTACCGGTTCCCGGAGTTCGCCGTGAACTGCAGCGTCGCGAGGTGCCCGGTGCCGGGGATCCCGCCGCTGTGGTACTCCCAGACCGTGCTTCCGCCCCCGACCTTGTTCGTGAAGATGCCGCCCTTGGACGGATCACGTCCCTGGATCCCGAAGGCCGACGGATTGCTGGAGACGTTCTGGCGCAGTGCGTCGAGCGCCTCCTCGTCGTCGATCGAGAACACCACGGCCCAGACCAGCACGGTGTTGTCGTCGCGCGGCGGCGCGAGCGGGCTGTCGTCGATCGGGTAGTCGTCGTTGCGCGCGAAGAACGCGAAGCGGTCCCCGAGCGCGGTCGACAGGTCCCCGAACAGCGGGTACGCGTCCGCGTAGCCGAACACGTCGCGCGAGACGTCCTCGATCAACCCCAGCGTGGCCGGCTCGAGCGAGGGAGCGAGCTCGTTCAGGAGATCGCGCAGCGGCCCCTGTCCACAGACGAACATGCCGACGTCGTCGGGCACCATGCTCGCGAGGTCCGCGACCTCGTCCTTCTCGAAGCCGCGCATGCGGTAGAGCTTCTTCTGCGTCTGCGACAGGAGCTCGGACGAGATCGCGCCCGAGGCGTCGATGGTCAGTCCGTTCTCGAAGCCCACCGTCAGCACATGCTCGCGCACGGTGCCCAGCTGGAAGAGACGCGCGAGGAACCGCGTCGCCAGGTCCTCCGAGCTCACGTCCGGCCAGGCCCCGGGCTTGCGCTGCGCCTCGAGCAGGTCGCGCTGGTTCACGTAGACGTTGAGCTCATCGCCTTCGATGTCGAGCTCCGCGGCGTGGTCCTGGTACTTGGCGGAGAACCAGAAGGAGTCCTGGCCGCGCATCTGGTCGAGCGAGAGCGCGGTGCCCACGAGTTCGGGCTTCGTCGTCACGATCACGACGTCGAGGATGCGCAGGAAGAACAGCGGGCGCGTGAGCTCGCCGCCGCTGAGCTGGAACCCGTCGTCGAGCTCCTCCACCGCGAGTCCCTGGGCCTCCAGGTTCGCGAGCCCCTTGTGCATGCCCTCGACGGCCAGCTTGCCCATCCAGTTCGCGCGTCCGTAGACCGCCCAGTCGGCGTCGGCCAGCTCCGGGCCGCTGAAGTAGCCGGCGACGGCCAGCTCCGACCCGCCGAAGACGGCGAGCGGATCCACGTCGACCGGCAGCTGTGCGAGGCTCTCCTCGAGCGCCGCCATCGCGCTCTGGATCTCCTCCTCCGGGAGGAGCTCCTGCACGAACTCGAGCTGCAGGAACGCCTGTCCCGCGGGGTCGGCTTTCAGCTCCTCCTGGAAGGCGAGCTCCGGGAAGGGATCGAAGTCCCCTGCCAGCGCGCGCTTGCCGAGATAGAAGTCGACGTCTCGCGGAATCAGCGTCGCGAGGTCGCCGTCGTAGCTCCCCTCGAACGGGTTGAAGAAGAAGGTCGAGAAGGCCCAGATCAGCCCGAGGACCAGGAAGAGGAGCCCGAAGGCCAGGTACTTGAGGAGGCGCGCTTTCATGGACTCCGCGGATTCTAGGGAGACGGCCGCGTCGGGACGACGACCGAAGCCGCGTCTTCCCAGCGAGGCCTCCCGGAACGAGAATGCCGCCATGCATCTCTCCCAGCGCATCGGCCGGATCGAGCCGTCCATCACCCTGGCCCTGGACGCCCGCGCCAAGGCCCTCCGGGCCGCGGGCCGGGACGTCGTGAACATGGCGGTCGGGGAGCCCGACTTCGCGGCCCCCCAGGTGGCGCGCCGGGCCGCGATCGAGCTGATCGAGAGCGGGGACGTGAAGTACACGCCCGCCGCGGGGATGCCGAGCCTCCGGGACGCGATCGCCAGCCACCTGGAGCGCACCCGGGGCGGGAGCTGGAGCCGCGCCGAGGTGACGGTCTGCCACAGCGCGAAGACGGCGCTCTCCTCGACCCTGGGCTGCCTCGTCGAGGACGGCGACGAGGTCCTCGTCCCGCTTCCGGCCTGGGCGAGCTACTTCGACCAGGTGCGGCTCACCGGGGCCAACCCGGTGCTGGTGCCGTCCCACCGGGACGCGCAGGGCTTCCACCCCGACCTCGAGGGTCTGCGCGCCGCCCTGACGCCGAAGACGCGCGGGCTGATGATCAACACGCCGAACAACCCGTCCGGCTCGGTCTGGTCGCGCGAAGAGGTCGACGGGATCGCCGAGTTCGCGCTCGAGCACGGCCTGTGGGTGCTCTCGGACGAGATCTACGGCGAGCTGATCTACGACGGCGGCACGCTGGCCAGTCCCTCCTCCCACCCGGACGCGCGCCGCTGCACGCTCGTCGTCGACGGGGCCAGCAAGGCCTTCGCGATGACCGGCTACCGCATGGGCTACGTGGCCGGCCCCGAGGAGCTGACCTCCGCCGTGGCGACGATGCAGAGCCAGGCGAACGGCTCCCCCAACAAGGTCGGGCAGGTCGCCTGGGAGGCGGCGCTGCGCGACGTGCCGGGCGAGCTCGAGGAGGTCCGCGCACGATTCGTCGCGCGGCGCGACCACATCCTCGCGGGCCTCGAGGCGCTGGGGCTCGAGACCCCGCGTCCACGCGGCGCGTTCTACGCGTTCCCGAACGTGGCCCGCTTCCTCGACGAGCGCGGGTCGGTCGGCTTCTGCGAGGACCTCCTGGAGTCGCAGCTCCTGACCCTGGTGCCGGGCGTCGCCTTCGGGCTCGACGACCACGTGCGCCTCAGCTACGCGACCGACATGGCGTCGATCGACGCCGCGCTCGAGCGCCTCGGGGCCTTCCTGGAGACGCGCTGACCCCGCGCCCGGAAGCACGGCCCCGCGCTGCGGGGCCGCGCTCCGCCGTCACCCTCTAGTCGCGGGGACGCGGCGTGCCCGCCCGTCCGGCCCCGACGGTGACCGGCACCAGGAGGACCAGGAAGACCAGGTGGTACCACAGCGGCAAGAGGCTCCAGGAGCCGAGCTGCACCGCGATTCCGGTCGCGAGCAGGAGGAGCGCCGTCGTCCAGACCGCGCCCCCCGCACGCCGGCGAGCCACGCGGGCCGCGGTGAAGCCGGCCAGGACGGAGCACAGCACGCTGAGCACCAGCGCTCCGGCCAGCGGTCCGGTCTCGGTGAAGGGCTCGCCCGCCTGGAGCTCCTCGGTCACGTCGCCGAACAGGAACGCGTTCCCGACGAGCCAGAGGACGGACCAGGCGAGGTAGCCGAGGACGACGGCGAAGAGGGCACGGATCATGGTCGGTTCTCCCGCGTTCGCTAGAGGGGCCAGTGCTCGCTGCGACAGCGCTTCGGGGCGAAGGGCGCCATCAGCTTGAAGAGCAGGAACAGGAGGCGCGTTCCGAAGGCCGGGCGCCCGGTCTCGATCACGGCCTTGAGCGTGTTCACGATCAGGGTGCCGCCCTGCAGCATCTGCTTCGCGGTCTTCGTGCCCTCGGGCAGGTCGGTGATCGTGAGCGTGAACTGCACGCCGCCCTCGACCTCCTCGAGGTCGTAGATCACGCGACACTCGGGGTCGTCGAAGTTCGTGAACTTGAAGGTGTGCGCGAAGCGGCGCGGAGGCTCGAACTCGAGGATCTCCCCCACGATGCCGGTCGTCTTGCCGTCCGGGCTGCGCATCGCGAAGCGAGCGCCGGGAGCGAGCTCGCGGGCGTCGAGCCGCGAGTTGAAGAAGGCCGGGATCGGCGCGTCGGTCCGCGTGATCTCGTTCCAGACCGCGTCGATGCTGCCGCGGATCAGGATGCGGAACTTGCCGCGGGCGGGGTCGGTCGTTTCAGGCATGGTCTCGCTTCGTCTCGCGGGCCTCGACGCGCGCCTGCAGGTCGGTCATGCGGCCGGACCAGAAGGCGCTGTAGTCGTCCGTCCAGCGCTCGTAGATCTGCTGGATCGGGATGGGGTTGAAGTAGAGCCGGCGCGTGCGCCCCTCCTTCTCGCTCAGGAGCAGCCCCGCCTCCTCGAGCACCTTCAGGTGCTTGAGCGTGGCGATGCGGCTGAACGGGAAGTGCGAGGCGATCGCCTTCACGCTGGCCCCCGGGGCCTCGACCAGGAGGTCGAGGATGCGGCGACGGGCCGCGTGGGCGAGGGCCGAGAAGACGAGGTCGGACTGGGCGTCGGGCTCCATAGGTAACCATCAAGTTACCCATGAACCGCGAGACGTCAAGAGCGGTTCCTCGACATTCCGAGCAGAGCGGCCGGGGCGACCCCTAGGCGCCGACAGGCAACCAGCCCGCGCGCTCGGCGAACCAGTAGAGGGCGACCACCGCGACGACTGCGGAGGAGCCGATGCGGAACCAGGCCGGCACCAGGCCGCGGGGCGGAGCCTCGGGCGCGTCGGCCTCTCCCGGAGCCTGCCGGTCGCCCGCGGACCGGCGCCCGAGGACCGCGAACACGGCGGCCGCGGCGAGCACCACCAGGAGCTGGCCGGCCTCGACGCCCAGGTTGAAGCCGAAGAGCGCCGTGACGACGAGCGACTCGCCCGCGAGCGCGTCCGCCAGGAACCCGGCGAACCCGAGCCCGTGCAGCAGGCCGAAACAGAACGCCTCCTTCCAGCGCGTCCGCGGCTCGGAGCGCAGGAGGTTCTCGCAGGCGACGTAGGCGATCGAGAGCGCGATCGCGAGCTCCACGAGTCGCCCGGGCACCGCGCTCAGGAGTCCGCCGGGATCCAGGGCGCTCCAGCCGAGGGTGATCGAGTGGGCGACCGTGAAGGCCGTCACGACCCCGATCAGGCTCCGCAGGCGGGGTGCGGCCACGAGCAGCGCGAGCAGGAACGCGAGGTGGTCGTAGCCCTCGAGGATGTGCAGGAAGCCCAGCTCGAGGAAGAACGAGAACACGCCGGGACGCCGCACGTGCGCGGGCTCGTAGCGAAAGCGCGGGCGGTCCGCCTGGAAGAGCACGCGCACCGGCTCCTCTCCGTTCCAGGTCATCTCGACCAGGTCGCGGTGGAACGGGTTCTCCTCCTGGAACAGGCGCGACTCGACCGTGAAGACGTCGATGGGCGCGGCGCCGACGAAGCGGATGCGCGCCTCCATCCACTGGAGCTCGAAGGGACCCGCGAGCGCGTCCGACAGGAGCATGAACTCCTCCGGCGTCCCCACCAGCGGCGTCTCCGCGTCCCCCACCAGGAGGCGCCAGTGCTCCGTCAGGTAGGTCCCGAGAAGCTCACGACCGTCGTCCAGCTCCCGCTGCGAGAGCTCGTCGTCGCCGTCCTGGTCGAGCTCCGTCAGGATCTCGATCGCGCTGAGCGTCTGGAACCGGATCGTGAGCTCCGCCGAGGCGCCCTCGACGACGAGCTTCGACCGGCTCAGGGAGTCCGGGTGCGCACCGAGCAGCGCGAGCGAGACGAGGACGGTCCACATGTCGCGCGGATTCTAGGCCGCGCGGGCACGCCGCGCCTCCCCGAGGCGCGGCGCGGCGCCCCGGAAGACGTCCCTCGAACGAGGCACGGACCGGGAGCGCGTGCGGCCGCGCGGAGCTCCCTCAGAGGAGCCCGAAGTCCTGGAACGCTTGCTCGAGCTCCTCCGCGTCCTCTTCGACGGGCGCGAGCCCGTCGAGCCCCGGAGGCTCGAGCTGGACGACCTCGAAGGTCGCGCGACAGTGCGGACAGTCGACGACCTCCCCGATCCACAGACGCGCAGGCAGGTCGAGCTCGCGTTCACAGCGAGCGCAGTTCGTCTCGGATGCAGCGGCTGGGCCGCCACTCTCGGCTGCAGAGCTTTCCAACGTAGGTCCCCCTCTCGAAACGACGATGGAACGGAGGGCACAAACCTCGGCTCGTGCCGGAGTCCACGATAGGCCCGTGGACGGCCCGAAGCCAGCGCGCCGCGTGCGCGGACCGGCGTCAGGAACCGCGGTCGACGCGGTAGGCGTTGCGGCCGATCCCGATCTCGTCGATCGCGATCTCCTGCAGCTTCTGAAGCGCGTCCGGGTCCTGCACGTCTGCGAACACGTAGAACTTCCACAGATCGCGATACGAACGCTCGAGATCGTGGAGCCTCGGAACCCGCTCGGAGAGTTCGGCCAGAGGCCGCGGCTCGGACTCGCCGGGCCAGCGCACGTGCGTCTGGGCCTCCTTCAGCTGCATGTCCGCCGCGGGACACGTCAGCACGATCTCCGCCTCGCGCCCTGTTGCGAAGCGGAAGAGGTCGGCGATGCGTTCCTCCGCCTCCAGGCGGCGCTCGTGCGAGCCGGCCGCGAAGAAGCGGTCGACGAGCTGCGCCTGCACGTCTTCGTTGCCGTAGCGGGGATAGACGCACACGCGCTTGAGCAGGCGACGCGTGCGGAAGCGGTCGAGCAGGCCCAGGATCCGACGCTTCACGCCGGCCTCGGCCGCACCGGCCTTCGCCTCGAGCATCGCGACCAGCGAGGCGTCGGTCCGGTCGTAGAAGTCCTCCTCCGTCACGAGGTCGTGCGCGACCGCGAGCTCGACCGCGCGCGCGACCAGCGCGCCGGCGGCGACCTTGGCGTGGTGGTAGTAGACGCGCTCGGAGAAGTAGTAGCGCGCCTCCAGCAGCCGCACGATCTCGCTGAGGATGTCCTCGCGCAGGAGATCCCGCTTCGCGAGGTCGATGAAGAGGTTCCCGGTCCGTCGATCGATCCGGAAGTAGTTCTGCACGCGCGAGTCGACCCCGAGCTTGAGTCCGGTGAAGTACGCGTCGCGCGACAGGTAGTCGAGGATGTCCGAGCAGATCGTGTCGGACATGATCTGCGACCAGTAGGGCGGAACCGCGCGACCGGCCTCCTCCGCCTGCCCGAGGAGGGTCGCCAGGACGTCCGTCCGGATGCCACCGCGCTCGAGGACGCCGCCGAGCTCGGTCGAGGGGTCGAGCATGCGTTCGAACCGGTAGGTCGAGTCGTGGCGGTGGAAGAGCCCCGTCTGGTCCTCGATGTTGTGCCCGAACGGGATGTGCGACGTCGTGGACGAGCGCCGCGATGCGGATCACGCGCGCCTCGTGCTCCCCCACCGACAGGCACTGCCGCGGATCGAGCTCGAAGTTGCGGTTGACCGCCTCGATCATCCCGCCGGTGACGTGCAGCACGCCGATCGAGTGGTCGAAGCGCGTGTGCACGGCGCCCGGGTAGGCGAGATAGGCCGTCCCGAGCTGCTTGACGCCGCGCAGACGCTGCATCTCGCGCGTGTCGAGCACGTCCATCTCCTCGTGCGTGAGGTAGACGTCGCCGTGCACCGGGTCGCGCAGAACGGAGAACTTGGTGGCTGCCACGCGCGCAGTTTAGTCGAGCCGCGCGCGACTCCGACCGCGCGGCCGGCGAGAATGCGTCCATGGACCGGGACTCGACCTTCCTGCTTCCTCTCCCGCGCGCGATCGCGTGGCAACCGGGCACCCTCCGGCTCGACGACGCCCTGCCCGTGCGCGCCGCTCCCTCGCTCGCGCTCGAGGCGCTGACGTCCGCGCTCTCCCTCCACGGCGTGCGGCTCGAGCAGACCGAGCGGACCGACCACGTGCTGGCGATCGCGCCGCGGTCCGGTGCGCCGCCCGAGAGCTACCGGCTGACGATCACTCCGAGCAGCCTGCGTCTCGAAGCACAGGACCGAGCCGGATGCGCCCACGGGACGCACACGCTCGCGCAGCTGGCCCGTGCCTTCGGCCGCGAGCTGCCCTGCGTCGTGATCGAGGACGCGCCGAGCTTCGCCCACCGCGGCGTGATGCTCGACGTCAGTCGCGACCGCGTCCCCACTCTGGAGATGCTGTTCGCGTTCGTCGACCGCATGAGCGCGTGGAAGCTCAACGAGCTCCAGCTCTACGTGGAGCACACCTTCGCGTTCCGGGACCACGAGCTCGTCTGGAGCGCGTCGAGCCCGCTCACGCACGAGGAGATCCGCGCGCTCGACGCCCACTGCGCCGAGCGCCACGTCCGGCTCGTCCCGAACCAGCAGTGCTTCGGGCACATGCACCACTGGCTGCGGCACGAGCGCTACCTGCCGCTGGCCGAGTGCCCCGAGGGCGTCGAGCACCCGTTCCTCCCGCCCGGACACCCCACCGGTCGCGAGCCCTTCAGCCTGTGCGCGACCGACCCCGCGAGCCTCGACTTCGTCTGCTCGCTGCTGGAGGAGCTGTTGCCCTGCTACCACGCCGACGTCGTCAACGTGGGCTGCGACGAGACCTTCGACCTGGGCCTGGGGCGCTCGCGCGAGGCCTGCGCGTCCCGCGGCACCGGACGCGTGTACCTCGAGTACCTGACCGACCTGGTCGAACGCGTGGAGCGTCGCTTCGGGAAACGCGTGCAGGTCTGGGCGGACATCCTCCTGGAGCATCCCGAGCTCGTGCCGGAGCTCCCCGAGGACGTGATCGCGATGCTCTGGGGCTACGAGGCGACGCACCCGTTCGAGGAGCAGACGGAGCGACTGCGGGCCAGCGGCCGGGCGTTCTACGTGTGCCCCGGAACCAGCTCCTGGCAGAGCCTCGCCGGTCGGTTCACGAACGCGATGGAGAACATCGCGTCCGCCGCCCGGCACGGAACGCGGAACGGTGCCGTGGGCTCGCTCGTGACGGACTGGGGCGACCGCGGACACCTGCAGCCGTGGTCCGCGAGCCTGCCGGGCTTCGTCGCGCACGCCGACGCCGCCTGGAACGCGGAGGTCCCGGACGAGCGGCGCAGCGCGGAACGCGTGCAGTCGCTCCTGGCGCGGCATGCGCTCGACGCGCCGCACGAGGCCGAGGCCGGAGGCGAGGCC
>CAZDYS010000057.1:0-13144 GCA_964509445.1 uncultured Planctomycetaceae bacterium | reverse complement strand
AGCGGGGCGCGCGCGGCTAGAATCCGGCCATGCCGATTCGCCTCCGCCTGCCTTGCTGGATCCTCCTCGCCCTCTCTCTTCTCGGCGCCTCCAGCGCGCAGGAATCGTCGCGCGGCTGGAACGTGACGTTCCCCGAAGCGGACGCGCCCGCGACCGTGCTCGCTAGCGGCGCTTTCGTGCTGCTTCCCGGCGAAGGACTGCACCCGGCGGATCCGGGCGGCGCGCTGCGCCTGTCGACCTCTCTCGCGGTGCCGACGACGGGCAGGTATCGCTTTCGCGTCGAGACCGAGGGGTGCCGGGCGCGGCTGGTCGTCGATCCCTCCGGACGCGCGGCCGAGACCAGCGCACGGAGCGACTGGCTGGAGCTCGACGCGGGCTCCGTCGAGCTCGTCGTCGACGTCCGTCGCGGAGAGGGTCGACAGCGCCTGCGCGTGTTCTGGGAGCGCGAGAACGGCGGGGGCGACGGGTTCCCGATCGAACCGATCCCGAGCCGACTCACGACTGCGGCGGGCAGTGCGGAAGACGCGGCTCTCTCGGGGCGCGTCGCGCTCGCCGAGAAGGGCTGCTCGAATTGCCACGTTCCGGGGGCTGGCGCCGTGCACGCCGTCGACCGACGCGACGGCCCCGATCTCTCCCGCGTGGGGCGACGCGCTTCGGGCGCGTGGCTCCGGCGCTGGCTGCGCGACCCGAGCGCCGTCCGGCCCGGCGCCGACATGCCGCGTCTCGTCGAGGACGACTCCGAGGTCGAGGCGCTGACCCACTTCCTGGCGAGTCTCCGGGGCAGCGAGACGGACGCGCCGGTCGAAGACGGCGGTCCGGTGGCGAGCGAGGAGGCGGTGATCGCGCGCGGGCGCACGCTCTACCACACGGTCGGCTGCGTCGCCTGTCACGACGCGCTCGAGGCGCCCAGCCTCCTCTTCGGGGACGACTTCGACGACGAGCTCCTGGAGGTCCCGGTCCTCCACCGCTTCGGGGACCTGCGAGGGAAGTGGGTCCCCGCGGAGCTGTCGCGCTTCCTGCGCGAGCCGCACCGCGTGTTCCCGGACGGTCGCATGCCCGGGTTCGATCTCTCCGAGGAGGAGGCCGACCAGCTCGCCACCTATCTCGTGCGGCGCTGGGGCGCGGGGTCGCCACTCGAGCCGGATCCGGCGCGCGTCGCGAGCGGTCGGGACCTGTTCCGCGAGCGCGGTTGCGCCCTCTGCCACGCGCTGCCGGGCTTCGAAGCGGAGCCGGCGACGCCGCTCGAGGAGCTGCCCGGGGGTCCCTGTTCTCAGGCGCATTACGACCTCGAGGAACCGGAGACGCTCGCGCGGGGTCTCGCCGCCGCGCGCCTCGCGCGCGTGCCGTCGACCCTGGACCGCACGGCGCGTCGGCTCGAGACCTCCGGCTGTCTCGCCTGCCACGTCCTGGACGGACGCGGCGGCCGTCACGAGGACAACGACGTGTACTACGTCTCCCTCGACGAGCGCACCGACCTCGGAGACGAGGGACGGCTGCCGCCCGAGCTCTCGGGCGTCGGCTGGAAGCTGACCAGCGCCTGGCTGCGCGAGCTCCTGGTCGAGGAGGGTCGTTCGCGGCCGTACCTCGCGACGCGCATGCCGCACTACCCGGACGCGCTCGTCGAGCCGCTGATCGACGGTCTCGCGCACGCCTCCGGCGTCCTGCCCGCATCGGACGTCGAGGAGCCCGAGCCGACGGACGCGAGCGTGCTGGTCGGGCGCGACCTGATGGGGCGTGACGCGCTGGGCTGCATGGCCTGCCACGTGTACGCGGACGAGCCTCCCTCCGGGTCTCCCGGTCCGGCGATCACGCAGTTCGCGGAGCGCCTGCGCTACGAGTGGTTCCGGTCGTTCCTGACGAACCCGCAGCGCTACCGGCCGGGGTCGCGCATGCCCGACTTCGGCACGGCGGGAGTGAGCACGCTCGCGCGCGTCTACGACGGCGACATGCAGCGCCAGCTGGAGGCCATGTGGTCCTACTTCTCGCTGGGGGACGGCATGCCCGCGCCGGACGGGATCGGTCGCGGGCATGTGGTCCTACTTCTCGCTGGGGGACGGCATGCCCGCGCCGGACGGGATCGGTCGCAGCGACGGGATGAAGCTCGTCGTGGGCGAGCACCCGATCGTGATGCGCTGCTTCCTCGAGAGCGCCGGCTCGCGCGCCGTCGCGGTGGGCGGGACCCTGGGGCTCCACTACGCGTTCGACGCGCGTGCCCTGCGACTCAGCGAGGTCTGGAGCGGGGACTTCCTCGACGCCTCGGGCTCCTGGGCGAACCGCGGGGGTCGGAACCTCTCGGGGCGCGGCGAGGTGCTTTGGAGCGCTGCGGGCGAGCGCGTTCCGTCCCTCCGGCTCGCAGGAACGGCTGGCGCGAGGAGCGTCGACGCGGCCGGGGCCGAGGCCGATCTCGACGCGGACCGGTACCGCGGGTACCGCCTGGAAGCGGACGGTTCCCCGACCTTCCTGATGCGCTGGCGGGGTGTTCCCGTCGAGCTCTCCGTCACGCTGTTGCGCTCGCCCGCACCGACCTTGCGTCGTACCTGGCGCCTGCGTCCCGACGGCGTGCTGGGGAGCCTGACCCTGGCGACGAGCGGAGCGGCTCGGCTGGAGGTCCGCGTCGACGGCCGGGCGACGACGGTCCAGGGGGATCCCGAAGCGGACGAACACGTCTCCCTGAACGTGCCTGCGGAGGCGCGCGAACTGGAGATCGAACTGGAGGTGACCCTGTGATCGCGGAACTGCTCTCTCTCGTCTCGCTGTGCGCCGCTCAGGAGATCGGCGGGGTTCCCTACGAGAAGCTCGAGACGCGCGCCGCCACCGAGCAGCGCGTCCGCGAGCTGCTGCACCCGACCACCGTCACCTGGTCCACCTGGCACGCGATCTCGCCGTTCCCCTACGCGGGGCACGGACAGGGAGCGCTGGCCCGTCCCTACGGTCCGGAGGACGAGCTCGCCGCTCTTCGGGCCGGAGGCGCTGGCCCTGACCTGACGCGCGTCCACGAGGGCAAGAACGGCTTCCGCGCGCGCTGGCAGGAGCTGGGCGCGATCGACGGCAAGAAGGTCGACCTGCACTTCTTCGAGGAGGAGGAGTTCTCCGACAACGCCTCCTGCTACCTGTACGCGCGCATCGACGCGCTCGAGGAGCAGGCCTTCGCGATCCGCTGCGGGAGCGACGACGGCATGCGGCTGTGGCTGAACGGGCGCCTCCTGATCGACGTCGACGTTCCGCGGGGGCTCGACCCGGCCGCGCATGCGCTCGAGCTCCCGCTGGAGGTGGGCGTGAACCACCTCCTGGTGAAGGTCGCCGAGGGGGGCGGGGACTGGGCGTTCCGGATCGACACGTCGGGGCCGCGCGACCAGCGCGTCGAGGCGCAGCTGCAGTACCTCCTGGACCGTGACTTCCCGCCGGACCGCGTGCGCGACCACTACGCGGTGGCGACCGTGCCGCTGCCGGAGGAGGTCGTGCTCGAGGTCGGAGGCCTCGACTTCCTCGGGGACGGTACGCCGATCGTCGCGACGCGGCGCGGAGACCTGATCGCCGTCGAGGGCGCGTACCAGCTGCCGCCCTGGGACGCGAGCTTCCGGACCTTCGCGAGCGGGCTGCACGAGCCGCTCGGCGTGGGCGTGCGCCAGGAAGAGGGCCGGGACGCGGTCTACGCGATGCAGCGCCAGGAGCTCACGCGGCTCGTCGACCAGGACGGGGACGGCCGCGCCGATCTCTACGAGTGCTTCTCCGACGGCTTCGGCGTGAGCGGGAACTACCACGAGTTCGCCTTCGGGCCCGAGTTCGACGAGGCGGGCAACGCCTGGGTGACCCTCAACGTCGGGTTCTGCGGAAGCCTCGGGAAGTCGATCGTCCCGTACCGCGGATGGGCGCTCAAGATCACCCCGGAGGGCGACGTCGAGCCGGTGTGCAGCGGGCTGCGCTCTCCCAACGGCATCGGTCCCTTCGACGGCGCGATGTTCTACGTCGACAACCAGGGGGACTACGTCGCGACCAACCGGCTCTCGCACCTGAAGCCCGGCTCCTGGCACGGGCATCCCTCGAGCCTGAAGTGGCGTGAGGACGGCGGCGAGCCGCAGCCCGAGCGCATGCCTCCCGCCGTGTGGTTCCCGTACCGCCGCATGGGGCAGTCCGCGGCCGACGTCGCGCTGTGCGACGAGGACGGCGCGTTCGGACCGTTCGACGGCCAGCTGTTCGTCGGCGACCAGACGCGTGCGTCCGTGATGCGCGTGTTCCTCGAGGAGGTGGACGGGCACTACCAGGGCGCCTGCTTCGGCTTCATCGACAAGCTCCAGTGCGGCGTCAACCGGGTCGCGTTCGCGCCGGACGGCTCGATGTTCGTCGGCCAGACCGATCGCGGCTGGGGGTCGGTCGGGGGGAAGCCCTACGGTCTCCAGCGCATCGTGCACACGGGCGAGGTGCCCTTCGAGATCCTCGCGATGCGGATCGAGCAGGACGGTTTCGAGCTCGAGTTCACCAAGGACGTCGACGTGGCCAGCGTCAAGCGCTCCTCGTCCTACGCGCTCAACAGCTTCACCTACGAGTACCACGCGGCCTATGGCGCCCCGGAGTCCGACCGGCAGGGCCACGGGATCTACTGGATCGAGGTGCGCTCTCCTCGGAAGGTCTTCCTGCGAACCCAGTTGCGTCCCGACTACGTGCACGAGCTCGTTGCCGGTGGCGTGCGCAGCGCGGAGGGGGAGGAGCTCCTTCATCCCGAGGCCTACTACACCTGCGTCAAGGTGCCGGGCATCGTCGAGGAGACGGGCGCGCCGGAGCCGCGCGTCCTGTTCCTCACGCACTCCGCAGGCTTCATGCACGGCGTCGTGAAGCGGCCGGGTCGCGGAGAGCTGAGTCACGCGGAGGAGATGCTCACCGAGATGAGCGCCGGCCGCTTCCAGGTCGACTGCACCGAGGACTTCGCGAAGATCCACGCGGAGAACCTCGCCAACTACGACGCGGTCGTGTTCTACACGACGGGCGAGCTCGGCCTCACGGAGACCGACCGGATGGCGCTGATCGACTGGGTGGACGCCGGCGGTGCGTTCATCGGCATCCACTGCGCCACGGACACGCTCTACGAGTGCGCTCCCTACATGGAGATGATCGGCGGCGCGTTCGACGGGCACCCCTGGCACGAGGAGGTGCGCATGCGCGTCGAGGACGCCGACCACCCCGCGGTCGCGCACCTGGGCGGCTCGTTCACGCTCAAGGACGAGATCTACCAGTTCAAGTGGTGGGGGCGGCACCCCTTGAACGTGTTGCTCTCGCTGGAGGGGGACTCCTGCGACCTCACCCGCGGCAAGCGCGAGGACGGTGACTACGCCAACGCCTGGTGGAAGGACTGGGGACGCGGGCGCGTCTTCTACACCGCTCTCGGGCATCGTCCCGAGGTCTGGGAGAACGAGGCGTTTCGGACGCACCTCGTCGAGGGTATCGCCTGGGCGATCGGCGGCCCCGACGTGCCGGCCCAGGCTCCGGACGACGCGGTCCTCCTGTTCGACGGGGAGGATCTCTCCGGTTGGACGCACCGCAACGGGACGGCCGAGGCAACCTGGCGCACGTACCCCGACCCCTGGGGCGGGTCGATGGAGGTCCTGCCCGGCTCCAGCGACCTCGTGACGCGCGCCTCGTTCGGCAGCGGGCTGTACCACGTCGAGTTCCGCATCCCTTCGATGCCCGAGGCGTCCGGGCAGGCGAAGGGAAACAGCGGCGTGTACCTCCAGGGACGCTACGAGGTGCAGGTGCTCGACTCCTTCGGGCTGGAGCAAGGGCTCGGAGACTGCGGGTCGATCTACGGACTCGAGGTCGCCGATCGCAACGCCTGTCGCGCCCCGGAGCGCTGGCAGTCCTACGACATCCGCTTCACCGCCCCCGCGTTCGACGCGGAGGGGAACAAGGTCGCGAACGCGCGCATGAGCGTGTGGCACAACGGACGGCTCATCCACGACGACGTCGAGGTGCCCGGACCGACGACCGCGGGCATGGAGGGCGAGCAGGCGCTCGGTCCGCTGCTCCTGCAGGACCACGGGAACCCGGTCCGCTACCGCAACGTCTGGTTCCAGCCGGCGGAATGAGCGGGACGAGTCGCCGTCGCCGTCGCGCGCTGTCCTTCGCGTCGAGCCTCGTGCTGGCGAGCTCGATCGTCGCCTGTGCCTTCGTCTCGACGGAGTCCGCCGAGGACGAGGATCCGCGGGACGCCCCCGCGGCGCGCCTGATCGCGCGGCAGCCCGTCCTCCCGCTGCTCTTGCCGCGTCCCGGTCGGACTCCCGAGGCGCAGCCCGTCCTTCGGCTGAGCGGAGTCTTCGACGGGGAAGGAGACGCGCCGCTCGCGATCCGTTCCCTCGAGCTCTCCGTCGACGGGGTGGGCGGACGCTTCCGCCTGCGCCGGGGAGACGCGTTCGCGGACGCCGTGCTCGTGCCGGGATGGGCCGGGGAGGTCGCTTCGTCCGTACGCGTCGCGGGGGACGAGCTGCTCGAGCTCCGCCCCGGGGACTCCACGCTGTGGGTCTTCCTCGAGCCCGAGGGATTGGCCCTCGACGCGCGCGTGCGCGTTCGCTGCGGCTCGGTGGAGCTCGCGGACGGGCGTCGTCTCGTCCCTCGCTCCGAGGCCCCCGACGGTCCGCAGCGCGCCGGCGTCGTCGTCCGAGACGCGGGCGACGACGGGGCCGCCGTGCACCGCATCCCCGGGCTCGTGCGGACGAACGCCGGCACGCTGCTGGCCGTGTACGACGTGCGCTGGAACGGCTGGGGCGACCTGCCGGGCCACATCGACGTCGGGCTGCGCCGCAGCACGGACGACGGCGCCACCTGGGAGCCGCAGACGATCGTCCTCGACCAGGGCGCGGACGAGACGTTCCGCCACGACGGTGTCGGCGATCCGTCGATCCTCGTGGACCGGCGCACGGGCACGATCTGGATCGCCGCGGTGTGGAGTCACGGAGACAACGGCTAGCACGGCTCCGGCCCCGGGCTGGCCCCGGAGGAGACCGGACAGCTGCTGCTCACGAGCTCCGTCGACGACGGGCTCACCTGGTCCGCCCCGCGGAACCTCACGCGCGAGGTGAAGGACCCGGCCTGGTGCTTCCTGCTCCAGGGGCCCGGACGCGGGATCACGATGAAGGACGGAACGCTGGTCTTCCCGGCGCAGTACCAGGACGCGCAGCGCCTGCCGCACGCGACGGTGCTGCTCAGCGAGGATCACGGCGCGACCTGGCGGCTCGGGACCGGCGCGAAGCCGGACACCACCGAGGCGGCCGTCGTGGAGCTCGTGCCGGGCACCCTGATGCTCAACATGCGCGACAACCGTCGCGAGGGCGCGCCCGGAGGTGGGGGAGCACGCTCCGTCTACACCAGCACGGACAAGGGGCGCACCTGGAACGCGCACCCGACCTCCCGCCGGGCGCTCGTGGAGCCGGTCTGCATGGCCAGCCTCCTGCAGGTCCCGTTCGCGGGGGAGGAGCTGCTGCTCTTCTCCAATCCGGCCGTCTCCACGCCACCGCGCCGGCGTCTCACCGTTCGCGCGTCCTCGGATGCGGGCGCGACCTGGTCGCGCGGGCTCCTGCTCGACGAGGGGCGCTCGGCGGGCTACTCCTGCCTGAGCCGGGCCGGGGAGGAGGCCGTCGGCATCCTCTACGAGTCCAGCCGCGCCCAGCTCCTGTTCCAGCGCGTCCCGCTGGCCGACTTGCGGCCCTGATTCCGGGCCTCGAATCCGCCTTCTCGGGTTCGTGGAGACCGATTCTCGGGGGTCGCGGGCCAGCCCGCCCGCGCTTTTTTGGCGACTAGCGGAGACGACTCGGGGCCACCGTTCGTCCTTCAAAGACGTGCGGGGCGCGTCGCTCCGGCAAGAGTTTCGATCCCGCGTTCCCCTGGGGCTCTTGTCGACCCGTCCCCGGTTCCCCACGGCGACCAAGCGACGTGTCCCGCTCCCCCCTCTCTCTCCGAAGGGGGGTCCGGCGGTCTCGAGGCCACGCTTCGAGGTCCGCCGGCCTTTTTTTCGGGGGCGAGGAGGAGCTAGCGAGCGCCTGTCGCCTCGGTGGGCTCCTGCGCTGGCTCGTCCAGGCGCTGCACGAAGGCGTTGCGGAACCAGGCCATCGTCTCGGCCTCGATGCCGTGCTCGCCGTGGTGCTGCAGGCCCAGGAATCCGCTCGCGGCCCGCGAGGCGAACGGCGGGTCGACCGCGAGGGCATGGGTGTCGACGTCGTAGAGCGTCCGCCCGTTGAGGGCCACCGCGAGGCGCGCGCCCTGGTACAGGATCTCGTACGTGTTCCACGTTCCGATCGGCTGCAGCGCCTCGCGATCTCCGGGCGGCACCGCACCGTAGAGACTGCCCGTGAACTGCCACGGCTGGAGCGTGCTGCCCGTCTCTTCTTCCCAATGGAAGTCGTCGAGGAGCTGGACCTCGCAGCCGGAGTAGGCGGGGTTGGAGCCGTCCCGCGCGCTGCGCAGGAAAACGCCGCTGTTCGCCATCTTCGAGAGCTTGAAGTCCAGCCGCAGTCGGAAGTCGCGGAAGTCCGCGCGCGTGCTCAGGAACCCGCCGCCGCCGTCCGCGTCGAACGCGAGCACGCCGTTGTCCCAGCGGTACCGGTCCGACGGCCCGTGTGCGTCCCAGCCGTCGAGCGTCCCCTCGTCGAACAGGGGTTCCCAGCCCGCGGCGCGTGCCGAGGCGCTGGGTTTCCTCAGCCCGTCCCCGCCGGCGCGCGGCTCGAAGGTGTCCTCGCCGAAGGTCGGCAGGCGACGGACGCGCACGTTGCGGAACCGGGCCGACCCTTCGTCGTCGCGTGCGCCGTGGACTTGCAGTCCGATCAGCCCGGTCGGAGCGTAGCCCGTCGTTCCGGCCGGCAGCTGGTAGTCGACCAGGAGCTCTCCGTTGAGCCAGCACTCGATCCGCATGTCGAACCCGGTGCAGCGAACGCGCAGGTCGTTCCACTGGTCCCGCAGGAACTTGTCCTTTCCCTCGGTGTTGTGCGCCAGGAACCCGTCGGCGTAGATCGCGCCGACCTCGCCGTCGGGACGGTAGTCGAGCGTGATCTGCGCGCCCTTGAGCTGCGTCTCCGGCGGCTGCATGCGCAGGAAGATGCCGCTGTCGAACGGGTAGTCGATCTTGGCCTCGAGCCGCAGCTCGAAGGAGGAGTAGCTCTCCTCGGTGTACAGCAGCCCGCCCGCTCCGTTCGGACCCTGCGTGCCGACGATCACACCGTCCTGGACCTCCCACGAAGCGTGTCCGTCGTACCGTCCACCGGTGACGGTCCACCCGGTCAAGGAGGTGCCGTCGAAGAGCGACGTGAAGCCGTCGTCCACGGGGCTCTCGGCGTCCAGCGAGGGAGAGCTGCAGCCGAGGGACAGGGAGAGCAGGAGCGGCGCGGCGAGGGCGGTCGTCTTCATCATGCGTCGAGAGGTCGTGACGGGTCTCGGGTTCACCTTAGCGCCGCCTCTGGTGGGGGGCGAGTCGAGCGCCGCGTAGACTGACCCGTGCCTCGTCGCCTCGAACCGCTTCCCCGCGAATCGACCCTCATGCCTCACCTCGATCGTCGCCAGTTCGCTCTCGCGAGCGCCTCCGCCCTGACGCTCTCCTCCCTGGGCGCGACGCCTGCGTCCCGTGCTCCGGAGCGCTCGATTCGCAAGGCCGTCAAGGTCGGGATGATCGGCGTGGAGGGCTCGCTGGCGGACAAGTTCCGCGCGGTGGCCGAGCTCGGCTTCGACGGCGTCGAGATGGACAGCCCGAACGACTACTCCCTCGAGGAGGTCCTCGCGGCCAAGGAGGCGAGCGGGCTCGCGATTCCCGGCACGGTGGACTCCGTGCACTGGCGCGACACGCTCGGGGATCCCGATCCAGAGGTGCGCGCGCGCGGCGTCCAGGGTCTCGAGACCGCGCTGCGCGACGCGAAGGCCTACGGAGCGTCGACTGCGCTCCTGGTCCCCGCGGTCGTGAACAAGCGCATCTCCTACGCCGACGCCTACGAGCGGTCGCAGCAGGAGATCCGCAAGGTGCTGCCCCTGGCGGAGGAGCTCGGCGTGAAGATCGCGATCGAGAACGTCTGGAACCAGTTCCTGCTCTCACCCCTGGAGGCGGCGCGCTACGTCGACGAGCTCGAGTCCGACCACGTGGGCTGGTTCATGGACGTGGGCAACGTCGTCAACTACGGCTGGCCCGAGCAGTGGATCCGGATCCTGGGGCCGCGCATCCTGAAGCTCGACTTCAAGGAGTTCAGCCGGAAGAAGCGCGACGACGAGGGGCTCTGGAAGGGCTTCTGCGCGCTCGGCGAGGGCGACTGCGACTGGCCCGCGGTCATGCAGGCGCTCGACGAGATCGGCTACACGAAGGGCTGGGCATCGGCCGAGGTCCGCGGCGGCGACCGGGAGCGCCTCACCGCGATCCACGCCTGGATGGACGGGATCCTGGCGAGCTGAGCGCGCGCACCGCGTCGCGCCCGAAGGTGTCGATCGCTGTCGCGAGCAGCGCTTTGCCCGTGGGCAGCTGGTGGACCGGATCCCGGTACAGCGTCTCCTCGTGTTGCGCGAACACCTGCGTGGCGTCCAGCACGAGCACGCCGCGCTCACGCAGTTCGTCCAGCCGCTCGCGGAGGCGCGGGTAGCCGAGTCGAATCGCCTCCTGCCCACGGGTGTCGGGCAGGAGGTCCTGCTCTTCGCGCGAGAGCTCCTTGGCGCCTTCGTGGGCGAGCGCGGGCTGCAGGACGTGGAGGTAGGGGATCCCCCGCGCCTCGCAGATCGCGTGCAGTGAGATGGCGGACTCGAACCACAGGTCGATGGAGAGCTCCAGGACCTCCTCGAGGGACTTCGGTGGCGATGGCCCCAGGCCCTGGGGGTCGCGCTCGCGCGCGAGCTCCTGCTCCAGGCCGAACCGGAGCGAGCGCGATTCCGCATCCAGGCGCTCCAGGTAGCCGAGTCCCAGCGAGCTCAGCACGCTGGAGTGCTCGAGATCCCAGCCGAGGAAGTCGTCACGAAACCGCTTCTTGCGCTCCGCCAGGGCGCGCAGGTCCGCGATGCGGTCCGCATTCGCAGGGTCGGTGCGCGTGGACACCCAGAAGCTCCAGAGGTTGGGCGAAGGGTAGGCGGGGTGGAGCCCGAGTTGAGCGTCGCGCGCGGTCGCCGCGATCTCGTTGTAGCCGTCGATGTTGAGGACGAGGTGCGGCCGGTGCCCAAGGCTCAACAGGTAGGCGACCCGCATCAACTGCTGCGGCTGCTTGTAGGCCGCGTGTGCGTAGTTGAGCACCCGGACCGTGCGCTCCTGCAGACCAGGCAGCGCGCTCAGGGCCCGCTCGAGGGTGTGCGTGCCACTCGGATCGCGGTGATTGCCGTAACCCTGCGCGACCGAACCACCCACGACCAGCACGACGAACGCATCGGAGGGGAGACCGCTCCGGAAACTCGCGAGCACGTCGCCCGTGTCGTGCCGGCGCTCTCCCCCGGTGAAGGGATGCAGGACGAACGACGAGCCACGCCGGTCCTTCTCCTTGGAGCGATCGGATGCCGCGTCGAAGGCGCCCGCCAGGTCCGCCGCGTCGTCGAAGCGTGCGTGCACGACGTTCGGCCGGTGCTGTCGTCCCTCGGCACGCAAGACGAGTCGATGGACGCCTTCCACGATCAGTGCGAATGCGACCGTGCTCACCGTGAAGACGAGCGCTCGCGAGATCAGCCTTCGAGCTCCCATGCCTGCCGGAGAGAGCCTCGTTCGAGAGGCTTCTCCAGTGGAAGCCTAGGGGAGTTCTCTCCGCGCGGGCCGCGCGCCGTGATTCGAGCGCAGGGCTCGGAAGGATCTTCCGGATCTAGGTGTCTCGGCGCGCGAGCTCGAAGAAGCGCTTGGCCTTGCTCGGCGCGGAGCGCCACGTGATGCCCGCCGAGGCGAGCAGCTCGGACAGCGTCTCGTGGGCCAGGCCCGCGTCGACGTCGGCCGCGATCTCGACCTCGATCTCGTGGTCCACGCGCTCCTCGCCGAAGCGCGTGCGGTCGAGCTCGAACACCAGCGCGACCTCCTGGGGGCCGATCGTGAACGGGACGGGCTGTAGCTTCGTGCGCTGGTTCTCGAACTGACCGACGTAGTGCAGCTCGTGGTTCGCGAGCGTCTCGTCCAGGAGGCGTAGCGCGTCCGGGTTGCGCTCCTGGATGCGCTGCTGCAGGGCGTCCCGAGGGGACAGCGTGCCGCGCAGGACGTCGACCGCGACCTGCGGTGCGAGCCGGACCTCCTCCTCGATCCGCTCCGTGACCACGCCGTCGTCCGAGCGCCGCTGTTCCTTGCCCTTGAGCGTCAGGAAGTAGACGCCGGCCTCCTCACGCAGGCGCAGGACGAGCCCGGCCGCGTGGAGCGCGAGCTCCCCGGTGTCGAAGAAGTGGTTCACCTGCGTGACGCGCGTGTGGAACTCGCGTGCGGGCAGGTCGAGCTTGCGAATCAGCGCGTCGAACGCGGCTTCTTCGTCGACGGCGAACTTGAACTCGATCTCCTTGGACATCGTGGGGTCTCTCAGCGCGCGGGGAGGACGGGTTCGGGCCCGGCGAGACGCCAGGCGGACTTGTCGAAGGCCTCCGTCAGACGATAGCCGCGCGGTCCGCGGGTCAGCCTGCCGCTCACCAGGAGGTAGTTCTGTCGTAGTTCTTCGGTGGAGGATCGCAAGAGGGCTTCCAGCTGCGCGTCCCGGTCGCGCGGGAGGCGCACGCGTACGGCGTTGCCCCGGTCCCCGGTGCGCAGGAGGACCGTCAGTGCCCCGTCCTTCTCATCGAAGAATCGCTCGATGGAACCGAAGACTTCGACGCGCATTTCCGGCTCGAACGTGCAGAGCGTGAGCGCGACCTCCAGGTCCTCGGGCCGCTCGGCGTCCACCCAGCGCTCCGGCGTCTCCGCCTCCGCTCGTCGGGCCCGAAAGGCGTCGATCGCGTCCGCGCGTGCCTGCCACCAGGGCAGGAGCTGGTCGTAGGGGCGGCGAGCGGAGGGCGCGTCGGGCGTGCTGGGGCGGTTCGTCGCGGGGTTCCAGATGCCGAGCTCGGCCTCGCGCGCACGCTCCTGCGCGGCGACGAACGCCTCGTGAGCGATGCGACTGTTGCCGTACTTGTTGAAGTAGGGGCTCTTCCCGAGCTCGACCAGCATCAGGTTGAAGTCGCGCCCGTCCGGCAGGATCACGTGGCACAGGAG
>CAZDYS010000056.1:0-13151 GCA_964509445.1 uncultured Planctomycetaceae bacterium | reverse complement strand
ATCCCGTAGGCGAGCACGGCGTCCGGCACGCTCCAGCTCGGGAAGAAGGACAGTGCCTCGGACGGACGCAGGGGTTCGAGGCGGCGCTGGCCGGTGCGTCGACCGAACAGTGGAGAGCGCTCGGCGAGCACCTCGCGCTCCATGAAGGAGACCTGACTGCCGCACAGGACGATCATCAGGCTCGAGCTCTTGCCGCGCTGGTCCCAGAAGCGCTGGAGCAGCGAGGGCAGGCCCTTGTTCGCCTCGCACAGGTAGGGGAATTCGTCGAGCACGATGATCAGGCGCTCGTCCCCGGCGCGCTCTGCCGCGTAGCCGAGCGCCGCGGACCAGTCCGCGAACTCGACGTTCTCGATCAGGGAGTCGCCGAGGCCCTCCTGCAGCGCGGCCTTGAAGGTCGCCAGGTTGTCCTTGTCGCGCACCTGGGCGGCGAGGAAGTAGACCGAGCGGGAGCGCTGGCACAGGTGCTGGAGCAGCTCGGTCTTGCCCACCCGGCGGCGGCCGTAGAGGACGAACAGCTCGGCACGACCGGAGTCCGCGAGCTCCTCGAGGACCGCGAGCTCCCGCTCCCGGCCGATGAATGCGTCTCGTCTCATGCCGCGGGAGTATACGGATTCGTATTATACACACAAGTATATTGCGAGGGTGGCCACAGGGCCCCCAGGGCGTCCCCGGACCGGAACCGGGGACGCCGCCCGCTCTGGCGCGCACGCCTCCCGCGTGCGCAGGCGCTAGACTCGAAGTCCGAGGGTCCTCGCTCCTGCAACCCTCGCCCCATGGGCTCCTCCTCCAAGACCCCCTCCTGGCTGCTCGCCCTGGGCTCGGAGGCTCCTCCGGACGAGATCGACCTCGCCGGCGTCCGCTACGACCACGAGCGCAGCTTCAAGCACGACTTCTTCGCGTTCACCGGCTGCTACCGCGAGCGTGACGGGGAGCGGCGCGTGGTGCTGAAGATCGGACGACGCGCGTCGTTCTTCGGCCTCCCGCTGTCCTGGATCGGGCGGCTGCACGCGCGCCACGAGGCCGCCATCTTCGCGGCCGTCGACGACCTCCCGCTGGTGCCCGCCTTCACGGGGCGCCTCGGATCCACCGGACTCACCCACGCGTTCGTGCCCGGGCGGCCGCTCGCGCGGGGCGAGGCGGTGCCGGACGGGTTCTTCGAGGAGCTGGAGCGCGGACTGGCGTCGATCCACGAGCGCGGCGTCGCGATCGTCGACCTCGAGAAGCCCGACAACGTGCTCCTCGGAGAAGACGGGCGACCGTGGCTGTTCGACTTCCAGATCAGCTATCGCTGGCCGTTCTCGCGCGGTGGCCAGCTCGCTCCGGTCCGCTGGATCTTGCGCAGGCTGCAGGACTCCGATCGCTACCACCTGCGCAAGCTGCGGCGCCGGTTCCGGCCCTACACGATGACTCCCGAGGAGCTCGAGGCCTCGAAGCGACGTCCCTGGCCGATCCGGCTCCACCGGCGCATCGCGCAGCCCCTGCAGGCGATGCGGCGCGGTCTCCTGCGCCGGGTGGACCCGCGCGATCGTCGTCCGGGCGAGCCCCGCGAGGAGCGCGGGCGCATCCGCTCGGCGGACGAGTCGACGACGGCCTGACGGTCGCGCTCGTCCTCAGCGCTCCAGCGGGAGCTCGAACGAGCGCGTGTGCTCGAAGATCACCGAGGTCTCGACGTGGCGCACCTCGTCCGGCCGGAAGAGGTCGCCCTTCAGGAGCTCGCCCAGGTGGTCGGTGTCCTGGACGGCCACGTGGACCAGGAGGTCCTCGCTGCCGGACACGTGGTAGACCTGCAGCACCTCGGGCAAGGCGGCCAGGCGGGCGGTCAGGTCGTCGAGCTCGACCGTCTGCTGCACGAGCCGCACGCTGATCATGGCCTCGAGCCCGAGCCCCAGGCGTTTGAGGTCGAGAGCGGCGTGGAAGCCGACGATCGCGCCCTCGGCGATCAGCCGCTGGACGCGCGCGTGGCAGCTGGAAGGGGCCAGCCCGACGGCCGCCGCGAGCTCCTTGTTCGTGCGCCGAGCATCCTCCAGCAGGAGGGCCGTCAGCTCGAGATCGATTCGGTCGAGGTCGGACTTGGAGTGCATCGGGGCGAACAGGATTCGGTCGCGAAATCCGCTACGTGGACGAAAATTGGTGTCCGGTCGATTTCTAGAGAGATCCTACGCCATGGAGCTGACTCAGCCGCAAACCATCCGAGACCTTCGCCCGCTTCCGGCGCAGGAGGACGCCTCCACGCGCTTCCTGCTGCAGCTGGCTCGCGAGCTCCACGCCGCGGGCGCGCCCTCCTACCGCCTGGAGAGCGCGCTCGAGGCCTGCGCCGCCAGCTGGGGGCACAAGGTCGACTTCTACTCGACCCCGACCTCGCTGTTCGCCGCCTTCGGGACGGGTGCGGAGCAGCGCACCTACCTCCAGCGGGTGACGCCCGGAGAGACCGACCTGGGCCGCCTGAGCGAGCTCGACGAGCTGATGGAGGACCTCGTGGACGTCCCGCTCTCCCCGCAGGAGGCCAGCTGCCGCCTGGCCGCCCAGCGCTCCGCGCCGCCGCGCTACGGCCGCGCGGCGACGCTCGGCGCGTTCGCGCTGGTGTCCGGGACCGCCGCCGTCTTCTTCGGCGGGAGCACGCTCGACATCCTGTTCTCCCTCCTCATCGGTCTGGTGATCGGGACGCTCGGGCTCGGGATCCAGCGCGTGGGTCTCTTCGAGACCGTGTCGGCCTTCGTGGCCGCCGCGCTGTCCGTGCTCGTCGCGCATTTCGTGCCCGGCGTGTCGGACCGCGTCACGACCCTGGCCGCGCTGATCGTGCTCGTGCCGGGCCTGATGCTGACGGTGAGCCTCGCCGAGATCTCGATGATGCACTGGCAGTCCGGCACCTCCCGGCTGGCGGGGTCCGGCGTCGTGTTCCTCGCGATCGCGCTCGGGATGACGATCGGTCGCCGCGTCTCGGTGTTGCTCCCCGGCTTCACGTCCGTCGACGCCACGGGAGCGCCGAGCATGCTCGCGATCGCCCTGGCGCTGGTCGTGGCGTCCGTCGCGTTCACGGTGCTGTTCCGCGCGCGCAAGAGCGACGTCGGCTGGATCCTCCTGGCCGGCGTGGGCGGGTTCTACGCCTCGCGGCTCGGCGCGCTCGTGCTCGGTCCCGAGCTCGGCTCCTTCGTCGGTTCGCTCGCGATCGGCATGGGGAGCAACGCGTTCGCGCGGGTGTGCCGTCGACCGGCCTCGGTGCTGCAGGTGCCGGGCCTGATCCTGCTGGTGCCCGGTGCGATCGGCTTCCAGAGCCTTTCGTCGTTCCTGGCCCAGGACGTGCTCCAGGGGGTCGACGCGGCCTTCCGCATGGTCTTCGTCGGCGCCTCGCTCGTCGGCGGGCTCCTGCTCGGGAACGCGCTCGTGCCGCCGCGCCGCAGCCTCTAGAGGGACCGCGGCTCGCGCGGAGCCGTCAACGCATGGCTCCGCGCGAGCCCTCGAGGTTCTCGTGGCTCGACGCGTAGAGGAACCAGCCTTCGGAGGAGCGCCGCCAGCGACAGTCGGCCTCGAGCTTCCACTCGACGTTCCAGCCGTCCCGCCCGCGCTCCAGGAACGTCGCGACGAACTCCGTCGTCGCCTCGTCGCCCTCCACCAGGATCAGCAGCGAGTCCCAGTCGATCTCGAGTCGCCAGATGCGCTCGTCGGTCGCCTGGTCGTAGCCCTGGAAGGAGCGGTAGGCCAGCCCGCGGCTGACGTAGTCGCGCGTGACCTCGCCCGCGCCGTCGTGCTTCCAGTCGCGCGCGATCGGACCGATCGCGTCGCCGACGTCTCCTTCGTTGTAGCCCTCCTCCATCGCCTCGAGGCGCCAGCGCAGCTTCGTCTCGTCGGACGAGAGCGCCCGGAACAAGGCCCGCGCGCCGAGCACCAGGAGGAGGAGCCCGAGGGCGATCAGCAGGATCCGTTTCATCGCTCGCGCTGGCGGCAGCTCACTCGACGTAGCCGAGCTTCTCGAGCTCCTCGAGCCGCTCCTCGTTGAAGATCAGGTCGGACTGACGTTGGAACTGCGCCATCTTGCGCAGCAGCTCGACGCTCAGGAGGTGCATCGCGTCCGTCTTCGGCTCGAGGATGAGCTCGAGCTCGAGCGGATCGTTCTCGAGGTCGACGAAGGCCTCCTCTCCCGAGGCGCGGCGCATGATCTTGAGCTTCTCGGTCTGCAGCGAGTACATCAGCTCCTTCGCCGGGACCGTGCCCGCCCGCACGTCCTCCTGGTCGAAGGACTCCTTGCGGATGTGTGTCGGGTAGCGCTGTGCGAAGGCGACGCGTTCGCTCCAGTCGACCTCCTCGCCTTCGAGCAGCGGCCAGAGCGAACGCCCGCGCAGCTGGGGATCGAGCCCTTCGAGCCGGAAGCCGGCCGCCTCCGCGAAGGTCGGGAAGATGTCCACCAGCTGCGTGAGCTCGGGGACGCGCCGCGGTTCGATCGAGTCGTCGCTCGCGTGCACGACCATCGGGACCAGCAGCTGCTCCTGGAACACCGAGTTGCCGTGCCCGATCTCCATGTGGCTGAGCACGCCCTCGCCGTGATCCGAGGCGACCAGCCAGAGGGTCGAGCCGCGCTCCGGGTCCGCGTGGAACGCGCGGTACATCCGCTCGAGCGCGTCGTCGGCGATGCGGATCAGCGCGTCGTACTGGTCGACGTAGCGCAGGAAGTCGGCCTGGCTGCGGATCTTGAACGAGACGTTGCCGCTGAAGGTCCGGTCGAGCTGCGGGTCCCAGGGGTCTCCGAAGCGCTCCAGGTCCATCCCGTGGAGGTCTGCCAGGTACCGGAACAGCTCGTCGTCGGACAGCGCCGTCGACGCCCGCACCTCGTCCAGGAAGCGGGGCTCCAGCTCGCGCAGGAACATCCAGTGGTGCGGCGAGTACAGGTGGATCCAGAGGAACTGCCTGGAGCCCGGCTCGATCCCGAGGATGTACTCCTCGACCGCGGCCACCACCTTGCTCTCGCGCCCCGGCTGCGGGCTGACGTGGTCGAAGTCGTTCGCGACGTCGGCCAGGAACTCGACGTTCAGGAAGGCCGCCGTCTCGAAGCCCGCCTGGCGGAACAGCGAGGCCGCGGTGACCGCGTCGCCGGGCATCGCCAGCCCGTTGTGCAGCACCCCGTGCTCCTCCGGGTGCAGGCCGGTCAGCATGCTCGTGTGGCTCGGCGCGGTGAACGGCAGCGAGGAGATCGTCCGCTCGAAGACCGCACCTCGGTCCGCCAGCGAGTCCAGGAACGGAGTCGTGCGGCGCTGGTAGCCGTAGCAGGACGCGTGGTCCGCGCGGAAGGTGTCGATCGTCACCAGCACCACGTTGTCGTAGCGCGTCTCGCCGACCTGCTCGCTCCGCACGGGCCAGTCCGTCCCGTCCGGTCCGGCCGTCGACGGCGTGGAGTCCGTCTCCGAACCCCCTCCGCAGGAGAGAGCGGCCGACGCGATCAGGGGCAGGAACAGGACGGAGCGGCTGGGCATTCGTGGTCTCGGACCGAGGATCGCGGAGGACGCAGTCAACCATACGCCCCGGACGGGAGGCCGCCAACTCGTTCAGGCCGGTCTGGAGCAGGCCCACGACCGCGAGCGCCGCTATGCTCCGCACCATGAAGATCGCGTGCATCGGCGGTGGTCCGGCGGGCCTCTACTTCTCGATCCTGATGCGGAAGGCGTTCCCGGACGTGCAGATCGACGTCTACGAGCGCAACCGCGCGGACGACACGTTCGGCTGGGGCGTCGTGTTCTCGGACGAGACGCTGGGCGGGTTCGAGGAGGCCGATCCGGAGAGCTTCCGCGCGATCCTCGCGAGCTTCGCCAACTGGACCGACATCGAGAACTACTACGCCGACGCCTGCGTGCGCTCGACCGGCCACGGCTTCTGCGGCATGGCGCGCAAGAAGCTGCTGCAGATCCTCCACGACCGCTGTCGCGAGCTCGGGGTCGCGCTGCACTTCGAGAGCGAGGTGACCCACGAGGACGTGGCGGACGCGGACCTGATCCTGGCCGCGGACGGGATCAACAGCGCCGTGCGCGAGGCGTTCGCCGACGTCTTCCGTCCGTCGCTGGACTGGCGACACGCGAAGTTCGTCTGGCTCGGCACGACCAAGCCGCTGGAGGCGTTCACCTTCGTGTTCGAGGAGAACGACGCCGGCCTCTTCCAGGTGCACGCCTACCCGTTCCAGGTGGGGGAGGAGTCGCTCTCGACCTGGATCGTCGAGTGCCACGAGGACGTGTGGAAGCGCGCCGGGCTCGACCAGGCGAGCGAGGAGGACACGGTGCGCTACATGGAGGAGCTCTTCGCCGAGCACCTCGACGGCCACCCGCTGCTCACCAACCGCTCGGTCTGGCGCACCTTCCCGACGGTCAAGTGCGAGCGTTGGCACCACGAGAACATCGTGCTGATGGGAGACGCGGCGCACACGGCGCACTTCTCGATCGGCTCCGGGACCAAGCTCGCGATGGAGGACGCGATCGAGCTGGTGCGGGTCTTCCGCGAGCTGGGCACGGACGACGTGCCGCGGGCCCTCGCGCGGTACGAGGACGAGCGCTACGTCGACGTCGCGAAGCTACAGACGGCCGCGCAGACGAGTCTCGAGTGGTACGAGAACTCGGCGCGCTACCTCGGGCAGCCGCCGGTGCGCTTCATGTTCAACATGATGACCCGCTCCAAGCGCATCACGTACGACAACCTCGCGCTGCGCGACCCGGCGCTGGTCGAGCGGGCGACCGAGCTCTTCGCGGACGAGCACGGCGGCGTGCGGGACTCGACCGGCAAGGCGCCGGCGCCGATCTTCGTCCCGCTCGCGCTGCGGGACGCGAAGCTGCCCAACCGGCTGGTCGTCTCGCCGATGTGTCAGTACTCGGCCGTCGACGGCAACGTGAACGACTGGCACCTGGTGCACCTCGGCGGCTTCGCGATCGGCGGTGCCGGTCTCGTGATGACCGAGGCGACCGGCGTCTCGGCCGACGGACGGATCACCTACGGGTGCGCGGGACTGTACTCGGACGACAACGAAGCGGCCTGGAAGCGAGTGCTGTCGTTCTGCCGCGCGAACTCCAGCGGCGCCTTCGGCATCCAGCTCTGCCACTCCGGTCGCAAGGCCTCCTGCAACCTGCCCTGGGAAGGCGACGACCCGCTGAAGGACGACACGGCCTGGGACACGATCGGCCCCTCGGCGCTGCCCTTCGCGGAGGGCTGGCACGTCCCGAGCGAGATGACCCGCGCGGACATGGACCGCGTCCGTGACGCGTTCGTCGACTCGACCCGGCGCGCCGAGCGCATCGGATTCGATCTCGTCGAGCTCCACATGGCGCACGGCTATCTGCTCTCGAGCTTCCTCTCGCCCGCGGCGAACCAGCGCACGGACGAGTACGGCGGCAGCCTCGAGGGCCGCATGCGCTTTCCGCTCGAGGTGTACGAGGCCGTCCGTGCCGCGTGGCCGGCGGAGAAGCCCCTGTCGGTCCGCGTCAGCGCGACCGACTGGCTGCCGGACGAGGAGGGCACGACGATCGCGGACACGATCGCGTTCGCGAAGGAGCTGCACGCGCGCGGACTCGACCTGATCGACGTTTCGAGCGCCGGCAACACGCCGAAGAGCAAGCCGGTCTACGGCCGCATGTACCAGGTGCCGTTCGCCGAGGCGCTCAAGGTCGCGGTCCCCGGGCTGCGCGTGATGGCCGTGGGCGCGATCCAGGGAGCCGACCACGCGAACACGATCCTGTGCGCGGGACGAGCGGACCTGACGGCGCTCGCGCGCGCCCACCTGGTGCACCCGCACATCGCGCTGGACGCGTCCGCGACCTACGAGCACTTCGACCAGGCCTGGCCGCGCCAGTACCTGCCGGCGAAGCCGCGCCCGCGCGTCGAGCGGCGGCGCTAGGTCTAGCCTGCGGGTTCCGAGGACTCTTGCTCGATAGCGTGCTCCTGCATGAGCCTCGCTTGGGAGAGCAGGAAGAGGAATGTGGCGGCCAGGATTCCAAGAAACTTGACCACGCCCCAGGTCTTGGTCGAGAGCATGCGCCAGAGGACCTCGTTCGCGAGCGCGATGCCAAACATGAGGAACGCGTAGCGGGTCGTGAGGATGCGCCAGCCCACATCGTTCATCTGAACCACGGTCCCGAGGAACAGCTGGAGGAAAGACCGCTTGAACGCGAGCCCAGTCAGCAGTGCGACCCCAAAGAAGACGTGCACGACGGTGACCTTCACCTTGATGAAGCGATCGTCCTGAAGGAAGAGCGTGAGGCCTCCAAAGACCAACACCATGACCAGCGTCACGATCATGACCGGCGGCACGGACCCTTCGCGCTTGTAGGTGATCCCCGTTGCGATGGGTTGCGCCACCATGAACGCCCCTGTCGCCCAGTAGACGTCCATGGCCAGGAGCAGGACGGTAAACAGAAGAACGGGCCCCATCTCCAGCCAGAAGCGGTTGGGGGAGGCGGGCGGCGGGCTCTCGGTCGATGCAGGCTGCGATTCGCTCACGGCGCGTACTCTAGCCGGGCGCCAGGCGGTTGGAAGGGATCGACCGGCTAGACTGCGCCCGTGAATCCCTACCTCCTCGTGATCCTCGTCGCGCTCCTGGCGCAGTACCTGCTGCACCTGGCGGCCGACCTCCTGAACCTGCGCTCGCTCGAGCCGCGGCTGCCGGACGAGTTCCGCGACGTGTACGACGCGGAGCGCTACCAGAAGTCGCAGGAGTACACGCGGACGAAGACGCGCTTCGGGCTCGTCCCGGAGACCTTCCAGCTCGTCGTCCTGCTCGTGTTCTGGTTCGCCGGGGGATTCGCCTGGTTCGACGCGTGGACGCGCGGGCTGGGCTTCGGGCCGATCGTGACCGGCCTCGTGTTCATGGGCGTCCTCGGAGTCGCGCGCATGCTCCTGGGCCTTCCCTTCCGGTGGTACGGGACCTTCGTGATCGAGGAGCGCTTCGGGTTCAACAAGACCACGCCCAGGACCTTCTGGGCGGACCTCGTGAAGGGGCTCGCGCTGTCGGTCGTGCTCGGCGCGCCGCTCCTCGCGGGCATCCTCTGGTTCTTCGAGGCGACCGGGGCCGCGGCCTGGCTGTGGTGCTGGGGGCTCATGACGGCGTTCACCGTCGTGCTCCAGTTCGTGGCGCCGACCTGGATCATGCCGATCTTCAACAAGTTCCAGCCGCTCGATGACGGCGAGCTGCGCTCGGCCGTGATGGACTACGCCGGCAAGGTCGACTTCCCGCTCGAGGGTCTGTTCGTGATCGACGGGTCGCGGCGCTCGACCAAGGCCAACGCGTTCTTCACCGGCTTCGGCAAGCGCAAGCGCGTGGCGCTGTTCGACACCCTGATCGAGAAGCAGTCGGTCTCGGAGCTCGTCGCCGTCGTCGCGCACGAGATCGGTCACTACAAGAAGGGGCACATCACCAAGGGGATGGTGCTCTCGGTCCTCCAGTCGGGAGCCATCTTCTTCCTCCTGTCCCTGTTCCTCGGTCAGGAGCAGCTCTTCGGTGCGTTCGGCGTCGAGACCCCGTCAGTCCATGCCGGCCTCGTGTTCTTCTCGCTCCTGTTCGCCCCGATCGACCTGGTGCTCTCGTTCGCGATGTCGGCCTTCTCGCGGAAGAACGAGTACGAGGCGGACGCCTTCGCGCGCGAGACGACGGGCAAGCCGGAGGAGCTGGTCTCGGCGCTCAAGCAGCTCGCGGCCGACAGTCTGCAGAACCTCACGCCGCACCCCTTCTACGTGAAGCTGCACTACTCGCACCCGCCGCTCCTGAAGCGGATCGAGGCGCTGCGCGGCTCCTGAGGGAGGTCAGGGGCGCGCCGCGGTGCGCGAGGGCTCGAGCCGTGCGAGGACTTCGGTCAGCTGGCTCGCCGTCGAGAGCGCGATGGCGTTCGGCTCCTTCGACGCCTGTCCCACGCCGATCGGGCACGTGACGGTGGCGAGCTGTTCCGGCGTGAAGCCGCGCAGGGCCATCCGCTTCTGGAACCCGCTCCACTTGCGCTCGGAGCCGATGAGCCCGACGTAGGGGAAGGTCCCGCGGCGCAGCGCGGCCTCGACGATCGCCTGGTCCAGCGCGTGCTCGTGCGTCATCACGACGAGCAGCGAGTCTGCGGCGAGCGTCGCGACCTCGCCCTCGGGGGCGTCGATGCAGAGGAGCTCGTAGGGACGTTCGACCGGGAGCGGGGGCTGGATCTCGTGCTCCTCGCGCCCATCGATCAACAGCACGTCCGCGTCCAGCCACGGCGCGAGGGACCCGAGGGCCTGCCCGACGTGCCCCGCGCCGAACACGGCGATCGTGCGCCGCGCCCAGTGGAAGGGCTCGAAGAACAGCGTGACCTTGCCTCCGCAGCACTGCCCGGTCTTCTCCGCCAGCGGATAGTCGACCGCTTCCGAGGCCGTGGTGCCGGAGGCGAGCAACGTGGTCGCGTGCTCGATCGCGAGCCGCTCCAGGTTCCCGCCGCCGATCGTGCCCCAGGCCAGCCGCCCGTCGGCCACGAGCATGCGCGCACCGGCCTCGCGCGGCGTCGAGCCCTTCGTCTCCGTGACGACGACCATCACGCAGGGGCGGCGGGCGGAGCGCAGGTCGGCCAGGTGCTCGATCCAGGCCTGAGCGTCGGAGGGTGCCATGGGCCGATTCTAGCAGCGCCGCCGCTTTCCCCGCGCGCCGGCGCAACCCTCCCCGGTCCCGTCCGTCTTCCCCGTGGCGGGTGGGGGGTCGGGATGGAAGGGCGACCGGGAAAGCCCTTCCGCCGCCGCGCGCCCCGCGGCGTCCCGCCCGGCGGTCGGCGGGGATTCCTCCCAAGAGCGCCGCTGGGGCCGCCGTTCTCCCAGCGAACCCGGCCTCAGGGCCCTTGCGGAGAACCTCCATGCACCTCGACGACGTCCGGATCCAGAACCCCTGCTCGAAGGAGTGGCGCGAGCTCGATGGGGGCGAGCGCCAGCGGTACTGCAGCGAGTGTTCGCTGCACGTGGTCAACCTCTCCGACCTGACTCGCGCAGAGGGCAAGGCGCTGCTCGCGTCCCACGACCCGAACGCCCGCCTGTGCGTCTCGTTCCAGCGCGGTACCGACGGCCGAATCCTCACGCTGGAGGACCGGGTGCCCGCTCCGCCACGGCGCCGATCGCTCGAGGCTGCCGCGGCGACCTTGCTCGGGCTCTTTCCCGTGCTGGCCGCCTGTCGCCCGCTGTCCACCGAGGCTCCGCATCCGGAGCCGCTGCCCGAGACCGAGCCGGTGGAAGAGCCGGTCCCGCTCGAGGTCCTCGGTGAGGTGGAGATGCTCGGGACCGTCGCGCTGCCGGAGCCCGAGCCGGTCGAGCCGGAGGAGCCCGGCAGGGTCATGGGGCGCATGGCCCTGCCGCACCCGTCCGAGGAGCCGCCGCAGCGGTGAGCGCGCCCCCGCCGTCGACGCGTGCGTGCGTCGGCGACGGGAGCGGGCCGGCTCAGGCGCTGGCGACGAGGTCCTCCGCGTCCGGCCGCGTGGTGCCCTGGAGCGTCGTCTCGAGGGTGAAGCCCGCGTCTCCGAAGTCGATGCGCGCGGTCGAGCCCGCCGGAAGGCGGCCGGCCAGGATCGCGTCGGCCAGGAGGTTCTGGACCCGGCGCTGGATCGTGCGCTTCAGCGGACGAGCTCCGTACTCGGGGCTCCAGCCTTCCTCGACCAGCGCCTCCTTCGCGGCGGGCGTGACCTCGAGGCCGAGCTCCTTGTTCGCCAGCGTCCGCGCGAGGCGGTCGAGCTGCACGTCCACGATGGACAGCAGCAGCTCGGGCTGGAGCGCGTCGTACTCGATCACCTCGTCGAGCCGGTTCAGGAACTCGGGACGGAAGTGTCCCCGCAACGCCGCGTCGTCCGCGAGGTTGCTCGTCATCAGGACCAAGGTCTGCGTGAAGTCGACCACGTGTCCCTGTCCGTCGGTCAGGCGACCGTCGTCGAGGATCTGCAGCAGCACGTGGAACACGTCCGGGTGCGCCTTCTCGACCTCGTCCAGCAAGACGACGGCATGAGGCTTGCGCCGCACGGCCTCCGTGAGGACGCCGCCCTCGTCGTAGCCGACGTAACCCGGAGGCGCTCCGATCATGCGTGCGACCGAGTGCTTCTCCATGAACTCCGACATGTCGAGGCGCACCATCGCGCTCTCGTCGTCGAACAGGAACTCGGCCAGCGCGCGCGCGGTCTCCGTCTTGCCGACCCCGGTGGGGCCGAGCAGGAGGAACGAGCCCAGGGGCCGCGTCTCCTCCTGGATCCCGGCGCGTGCACGCCGCACGGCCTCGGAGATCCGCGCGAGCGCGTGGTCCTGTCCCTTCACGCGTTCGCCGAGGCGACTCTCCATGTGGAGCAGCTTCTCGCGCTCCGCTTCCAGGAGCCGCGCGGCCGGAATGTGCGTCCAGCGGCTGACGACGCGGGCGATCGCCTCGGCGTCCACCTCCTCGGGCAGCAGCGCACCGTTCTCCTGGACCTCCCGCAGTCGCACCTGCGCCTGGCGGACGTCCGTCTCCGCCTCCGGGATCTCGCCGTAGCGCAGCTCGCCGACGCGCTCGAGGTTGCCCTCGCGCTCGGTGCGCTCGGCCTCGGCCCGCAGGCTCTCGATCAGCGCCTTGCCCGCGCGAATCCGCGTGATGAGGTCCTTCTCGGTGCGCCAGCGCGTCTCCAGCGCACGCTTGGACTCCTCGAGGTTGGCGAGCTCGGCACCGATCGCGCTCAGGCGCTCCTTGGCCGCGTCCCCGCTCTCCTTGCCAATCGCGCTGCGCTCGATCTCCAGCTGGCGCGCACGCCGCTCGAGGTCGTCGAGCTCCGGCGGCATCGAGTCGATCGAGATCTTGAGCTGCGCCGCCGCCTCGTCGACCAGGTCGATCGCCTTGTCGGGCAGGAAGCGCTCCGTGATGTGGCGATCGGACAGGCGCGCCGCGGAGACGAGCGCCTCGTCCAGGATGTGCACACCGTAGTGGGTCTCGTAGCGCTCCTTGAGGCCGCGCAGGATCGCGATCGTGTCGTCGACGGTCGGCTCCTCGACCTGCACCGGCATGAAGCGACGCTCGAGCGCCTTGTCCTTCTCGACGTACTTGCGGTACTCGTCGACCGTCGTCGCTCCGATGCAGTGGAGCTCCCCGCGCGCGAGCGCGGGCTTCAGCATGTTCGCCGCGTCGATCGCGCCCTCCGCTCCGCCGGCACCGACCAACGTGTGGAGCTCGTCGATGAAGAGGA
>CAZDYS010000055.1:11303-13195 GCA_964509445.1 uncultured Planctomycetaceae bacterium | reverse complement strand
CAGGGCGCCGTTCCCGCCGCCGAGCTCGGCTGCGAAGCGCGCGAGCGTGAAGGCGCGCAGCGGCCAGTCGCCCTCGCGCTCGTAGCGGTCGAGCAGGGCGTTCGTGCGCTTCAGGAGTCCGACCTGCCTGCGTCGCAGCCGGCGCAGGTCTGCGTTCTTGCGGTCCAAGCGCAGCATGCGCTCTTCCAGGGCCGCGATCTCCTCCTCGCCGAGGGGGATGCGCTTCTCCTCGTGGACGTCGAGCAGCTCCTCGATCGCCGAGGCCGCGGCGGTGCGGCGCTCGAGCCCTTCCAGGACGTCGATGCGGGAGAGCGCGACGTGACGCAGCTCCTCCGCGTCGAGCACGACGCTCGCCAGGCGCTCCGTCTGGTTGAGCGCGCGCAGGAGGAGCTCTTCCCGGGGAACGGGGCTCGACCCGCTCGCGGCGGCCTCGAGGTAGGCGTCGAGCCTCGACAGTCGGCGGCTCGCTCGGTCGCGGCCGATCGTCTCCGGCAGGACGACCTCGAGCACCCAGGTGCGCCAGGCCGCTTCGAACGCCTCGAAGTCCTCGTAGCCCCCAGGGTTCCGTTCGTGCAGGAAGGCGCGCTCGAAGCTCTTTCGCCCGTAGGCGTTCCCGCCCGGCACCTCCTCGAGGAACGCGCGGTAGAGCGGCCTCCAGGTGTGCTCCAGGGTCCGGGGGTCCTCGTACTGCTGCAGGAAGTACACCAGTCCCCATCCGACCGGGTAGTGGTCCGCCGGGTAGGAGCCGCGCTCGGAGAACGCGACCACGTCCGCCAGGGACGGTCCGCTCCCGGACTGGAGCGCGGCCGCGAGCGCGCGCAGTCGCTTCTGCGGGACCTCGGGCCAGAGGACCCGACCGTCCGCCATCGCGATCGCGCCCTCGAAGAACGTCGCGGTGCCCTCGTTGATCCAGGCCGGCGCGCCGTCGCCGCCCGTCAGCATGGTGAAGAACTGGTGGCTCGCCTCGTGGAACAGCGTGCTCAGCATCTCCTCGAGCGGTCGTCCCTCGGAGCGCGTGTCGTAGCAGCTCACCGTCCACGCGTCCGGCGACCACCAACCCGCGGGGTCGTTCGGACCGTCCCAGTGGGCGAGCATCGACGCCCGGTCGGGGTACACGCGGAGGGTCGCCTTGCGGCCCTGGAGGCGGCGCTCCTTGCCGGCGAAGAACACCTCCACGTAGGAGCGGAAGATGTCGTCCATGGTCGCGCCCAGGCGCTCGGCGACGTCCGGCTCCAGATCGCAGACCAGGCGATAGTGTCTCGTCTCGAGCTCGAGGCGCTGGCGGTCGCCGGCGAGGCCCGCGTCCAGCTGGACGCGTTCGAACGCCTTGCGCGCGCGAGCGAGGAGCGTTCTCGTGGGCCGTGCGCGCTTGCCGAGCGCGTGGGGCTCCAGGGTCTCGAGGAGTCGCAGCGCGCGCTCCGTGTGCCCCTCGTCGAGCAGCGCCTCGGCGCTCTCGAGCGAGCCGTCGATCCAGTCCTCCACCAGCGCGAACCGTGCTCGCGCGACCGGGTCCAGCCGCTCGATGCGCTGCTGCACGGAGTGGATCACGCGGCTGCGCGCGTCGCTCCGCGCCAGAACCGTACGCGCCCGGTCCGCGTGGTGGGCGCTCTCGTCGGAGCGGCCCAGGCCCTCCAGCGCCTCGGAGTAGAGCTCGTGCAGCTCCGCCGTTCCCTCCTCCGTGCGCAGCCTCTCCTCCAACAGCTCCGCGGCCTCGGCCGAGGAGCCGGCGGCGAGCAGGGCCTTCGCGCGCTCCGTGATCGCCTGCGGGGGCGATCCGGCGGCGAGGCTCAAGAGGAGGGTGGCCGCGAGCATGGGAACGGAAACGGGCCGGTCCCCCGGAGAGGAACCGGCCCGTGCGCCGTGCAGCGCGCGATCAGCCGTCGACCGAGAAC
>CAZDYS010000055.1:6000-11203 GCA_964509445.1 uncultured Planctomycetaceae bacterium | reverse complement strand
GGAGAGGAACCGGCCCGTGCGCCGTGCAGCGCGCGATCAGCCGTCGACCGAGAACTCGATCGTCTGGGTGCCGGAGAAGCTCATGGACTGCTCCATCGCCTGCTCCTGGCCGCCCATGCTCATCGCCATCGCGCTGTCGGAGATCTGCTCGATCTCGCCTTCGATCTTGAGGGACTCGAAGGTGCCGCCGGCCAGGTTCCAGCGCAGCTCGCCCTCGCCCTCGAAGGTGTACTCCATGTCCATGGCGTCGATCGAGATGTCGATCTCCATGCCCTCGGGCATCTCCTGCTCGGCGAGCATCTCTTCCATGAACTCGGTCAGGTCGCTGCTCGAGGAGACGTCGAGCGCGAGGGAGATCACCGCGATCCCGTCCTCGGTGGCCTCGAACTTGGCGGTGATCTCACCGTCGAAGTCCTGCAGGTAGGTGCCGAAGTTCGGCGGCGTGCTGCTGCCCATGCCCATGCCCATGCCGGTGTCCTCGAGGCTGACCTTGAGGTCGCCGCCGGGGGAGAGCACGGAGCGCAGCGCGGAGGGATCCACGTCCCAGGCGTCGCCTTCGCCGACCTCGCCGTCCGGCAGGAACTCGCGCAGGTCCATGTCCTCCTCGAGGCCCTCGAGCAGCTCGTCGTCCGCGTCGCTGTCCTCGTCGAAGGCGATGTCGTAGGCGTCGGCGTCGCCGTCCCACGTGAAGAGGACCGTGGTGCCCTCGAGCTCGCTGGAGCCGAGCATCTCCATGCCGTCGCCGTCGCCACCCATCATGCCGCCGGTCATCGTGGCGTTCTGCGTGGAGTTGAGCTCCTCGTAGGTGCGCGTGACTTTCGTGGGGCGTCCGTCGGAGGAGCCGCCGTAGGTGTCCGTCACCTTCGTGACGAGAACGGTCGAGGTGGAGAGCTCCATGTCACCGAGCATCTCCGACATGTCTTGCCCGTTCACCGACATCTCCATGTCGTCGAGGGTGATGTCCGTCTGGTTCTCGATGACCTTCTTGAGGACCGTCCCCTCCTGGGGAGCGAAGGCAGGGCTGTCGCCGCGCGACTCCATCGCGAGCAGGGCGGGAACGAAGAGCAGCGGAGCAACGAGGTTTCGCTTCATGGTCTGTTGTTGGGTCGTCGGCGGGGGACGGCGGCCGTGGTGGCGAGCGGACTCGCGGGAAAAAAGTGCAGTGGATGCGCGGACTCCCGAGGACTATTCCCGTCGGGCTGCGCTCGGCGGCCAAAAAAATCGGCCCGGGATCCTACTCCAGGGGACCGCCGGGCCCACAACCCTCGTTCACGGCCACCCGGACGTGCTCCAAGCGGCGGGCTACGCTCCGTCCGAACCCCCGAGAACACCTATGAAAGTTCGAATCGAGTACTGCGTGCAGTGAAACTACGAGCCCCAGGCGGCCGGTCTGGCCGCTGAGCTCGCCAAGGCCTTCCCGGAAGTGGAATGCCAGCTCGTGGAGTCGAGCGGAGGCGCCTTCGAGGTCACCGTGGGGGACCAGCTGGTGTTCTCGAAGCTCTCCCTGGGCCGTTTCCCGGCCTATCAGGAGATTCCGGTGCTCTTGATGTAGGGGCTCCCCCTTCGGGTCTCCGTCCGGGGACGAACCTGGGCGGAGCGAGGTCCTTTCCGGGAAGGGAGATTGCGCGCCCCAGGCTCAGGTCCGGGGCTCCGTGCGGTCGAAGGTAGTGCGTCCCGCCCCCTCTCCGCTTCCCCATGGACACTGCCGATTCGGCCCTCTTTCAGGACATCTTCGTTGGCCGGCAGCCGATCTACGGCCGCCGCCTGGAGCTGTTCGCCTACGAGCTGCTCTACCGCGGCGCCGACGTGGACTACGCCGACTTCACGGAGGGCGACCGCGCGACCTCGCAGGTCCTCCTGAACGCGTTCACGGAGTTCGGCATCGACCGCGTCGTCGGAGGGCACCTCGCGTTCGTCAACCTCACGCGCGGCTTCATCATCGGGGAGTATCCGCTCCCGGTGCCCCGCACGCAGGTGGTGCTCGAGGTGCTGGAGGACGTCGAGCCGGACGACGAGGTCCTCGCGGGTCTCCGGGACCTGCGCCGGCGCGGCTTCCGCATCGCGCTCGACGACTTCGCCTACCGGCCGGAGTTCGAGCCCATGCTCGAGCTCGCGGACATCGTGAAGCTCGACGTGCTCGGACTGGAGGACGACGAGATCCGCGAGCGCTACGAGCTCCTCAAGCCGTTCGGCACGAAGATGCTCGCCGAGAAGATCGAGACCCGCGAGCAATTCGAGTTCTGCAAGACGCTGGGCTTCGACCTGTTCCAGGGCTACTTCCTCGCGAAGCCGAACGTCGTGCATGGGACCAGCGTGAGCCCCTCGCGCCTCAACCTGCTGCGGCTCCTGTCCGAGTTCCAGAACCCGGCCTGCGACTTCGACCGCGTGCAGGAGATCGTCAGCCAGGACGTCAGCCTCAGCTACAAGCTGCTGCGCCAGATCAACTCGGCGCTCTACGGGATGCCGCGGCGCATCGAGTCGATCAAAGAGACGGTCTGCTACCTCGGCGTGGACGTCGTGAAGAACATCGCGTCGCTGTCCTTGCTCTCGGACCTGCGCAACACGCCTCACGACCTGATCGTGACCTCCATGTTGCGCGCGAAGATGTGCGAGCTGCTGGCCACCGCGAACGGGATCCAGGACGTGCAGCCGTTCTTCACCGTCGGCCTGTTCTCGATCCTCGACGCGATGATGGGGACCTCGATGACGAACGTTCTGCAAAGACTGCCGCTGTCGGACGAGCTGGAGCAGGCGCTCCTGCACGGCGAGGGGCCGCTGGGCGAGGCTCTGGCGGCCACGCTGGCCTATGAGCGGGGCGACTGGGACGCGGTCACGTGCTTCGGGCTCCCGCGCGGGAAGATCAAGCGGGCGTTCCTCGACGCGGTGGCCTGGGTCGACCAGGTGGACGGGGAGATCCTCTCCTCCGCGGCCTGAGCGCGAAAGAGTCGCGAACGAATCCGGCACGTAGAGCGGAAGCCTGCTGTTCCACCGGTCCCGACGGGCTTAGCCTTCGAGATTCGGAATGAAGACACAGACGCCTCCCCTCGACCTCACACGCCGGTTCTGCCAATTGGGCAACGCACACGCGAAGATCGTCGCCTCGATCGGCCCCGCCTCCGAAGGCATCCTCAAGGAGCTGATCGCGGCCGGGCTGTCCGTCGCGCGGATCAACTTCAGCCACGGGACGGCGGAGGACCACCGGCGGCAGGTCGCGAAGGTGCGCGCCGCCTCCGAGGAGATGCAGGTCCCGGTCGGCATCCTCGCCGACATCCGCGGACCGAAGCTGCGGCTCGGCAAGTTCGAGGAGAAGCAGCTGCGGCTCGAGGAGGGCGACCGCGTGCGTCTCGTCGAGGGGAAAGGACCCCTCGCGGCGGGGCTCTTGCCCCTGAACGTCGAGGGCATCCTCCAGCGGTTGGAGCCGGAGCATCGCGTGATGCTCGCCGACGGTGCCGTGGAGCTCGTGGTGCAGGAGCCCGACGGGGAGGAGGGGCTGCCGGCCCTCGTGCGCCGCGGCGGCAAGATCGGGTCCGGGAAGGGCATCCACGTCCCGGACACGGAGCTCGAGCTGGAAGTCCCCACGCCGCGGGACCGCCAGGACCTCGAGCTCGCCAAGGAGCTGGGCGTCGACTTCGTCGGCATCAGCTTCGTCGGGCGCGCCTCCGAGGTGGAGGAGGTCGGGCGTCTGATCCCCGACGCCCTGCTGGTGGCGAAGATCGAGCGCGCCGCCGCTCTCACGAACATCGAGGAGATCCTCAAGGCCGCCGACGGGATCATGGTCGCGCGGGGCGACCTGGGCGTCGAGGTGGAGCTCGAAGAGGTCCCGATGATCCAGAAGTCCCTGCTGCAGATGGCTCTGCGGGCGGGGAAGTTCACGATCACCGCCACGGAGATGCTGGAGTCGATGATCTCGACCTCTCGTCCCACGCGGGCCGAGGTGACCGACGTGGCGAACGCGGTCCTCGACGGGACGGACGCCGTCATGCTCTCGGCCGAGACCGCCGTGGGGGACCACCCGGAGGAAGCCGTCTCCGCCATGGACCGCATCGCGCGGGCCGTGGAGGCCAGCCAGTACTACCAGGACCTGCCCAAGATCGGCTTCCGCACGAGCGAGTCCTCCATCTCGAACGCGGCCGCCCTGGCGGCGGCCAAGGCCGCGGACGCGCTCGGCATCGCGAAGATCATCGCGTTCACGAAGACCGGCAACACGGCGCGCCTCTTGTCGCGCTACCGGCCGCACGCCGAGGTGATCGCGCTCTCTCCGAATCCGCGCACCCTGGCCCAGGTCTCCGTGCTCGCGCACGTCCGGCCGGTCCTGTGTGCCCAGGAGCCCACCCTCGAGGACATGCTCGAAGGCGCGAGCCGCGACCTCCTGGCGCGCGGGATGGTCGAGCGCGGGGAAGAGGTGGTCTTCGTGGCCGGGGTCCCGCCGGGGGTCTCGGCGACGACGAACATGCTGAAGCTCCACCGCATCGGCGATCCGATCAAGCTGGCCTGAGCCCCCGATCGGCCCGGAAGGCCCCGCACGGGCCGATTCCGGCGCAGGAAGTCCCCCGTCCCGGCAGGGGCCCACGGACGGCCCGGCTCCACACCGGCGGCGACCTCGCGCGGGGGGGCCGCGTCCGCTGGACGGGAGACGGGACCGGGACGGCGCGCGCCCGGTCGCCTCCGACCGGACCTTCGAGGCGCGGACACGTCCCGCCTCGGAGCCCCTCGATCCACGCGCTTCGACCCCCCTCGAGACCGACCTTCGACCGGCGTTCGAGCCCGTCAACGCGGCGCAAACGCTCCGCCGAGCGTTGACCGAGGGGGGGAGGTCCGGTATTCCCACTTGGCCAACAATGATCGACACCATGGGTCTAGGCCGGTTTGGTGCGTATCGCCGCCTCCTGGGCCTGGCGCGACGTGTCGAGGAACCGAGCACGGAAACCGCTCGCGTGCTCTGCGTCGCGAGCGGCAAGGGGGGGACGGGGAAGAGCATCCTCGCTTCGAACCTGGCGACGCTGCGTGCGCGTCAGGGCGAGCGCGTCCTCCTGGTCGACTTCGACGCCGGTCTGGCGAACGCGCACCTGCTCCTGGGCCTCGCGCCGGAGTACGACCTGTCGCACGTGTTGCAGGGACAGGTCAGCGCGGAGAACGCGCTCGTGGAGGGGCCCTACGGCATGCGGCTGCTCTCGGGAGGCGTCGGGCGGCACGTGCTCGCGAA
>CAZDYS010000055.1:0-5900 GCA_964509445.1 uncultured Planctomycetaceae bacterium | reverse complement strand
CTCGTCAACCCGCACATCACGGTCGGCATGGTCGTGAACCGGGCTCCGGACGAGGCGGCGGCGCGCGGGGCGTGGGACCGGTTCCAGTCGGCTTCCAAGCGCTTCCTCGGACATCACCCGGAGCTCGTTGGCTGGGTGCCTGCGGATCCGGCGGTCACGCGGAGCGTGGAGACGCGCGTCCCGGTGGCGGTGGGGGAGCCCGAGAGTCAGGCGGCCCGGGCGATCCAGTCCATCGCGACCTGGGCCCCGATCGATCACGCGCGCAGCGCGCGACCGTTCTTCGAGCGTGCGCGCAGCGCCCTGCGCTGAGGCTGCGCGCAGGTTTCGGCGGTTGATTCCGCCTGACGGTGAAGGCATAAACGAGGTTCGCGCCGCGGCGCGGCTCTCATGCACACCTGGGCACTCGCGAACCAGAAGGGCGGGACGGGGAAGACGACGACGGCGATCCACCTCGCCGCCTCGCTCTCGACGCGCGGCAAGCGCTGCCTCCTGATCGACCTCGACCCCCAGGCGCACGCGACGCTCGGGTTGGGGCTCGCCGTCGAGGACGGCAGCTCGATCGCCGCCGCGTTCCTGGACCGGGTGCCGCTGACGGAGCTCGTCCGCACCACCGGTGCCGGGTTCCACGCGGTGGCGTCGGAACCCCGCCTGGGGGAGTTCGAGGAAGTGGCCGAGCGCTCCCTCCAGCCGGAGCGCATCCTCACGCAGGCGCTGGCGGAGCTGCCGGCGCGCTACGACCACGTGCTCCTGGACTGCCCTCCGCGCGCGGACGGAGTGCTCACGCAGAACGCCGTGCGGGCCGCGGACACGACGCTCCTCGTCGTCGAGACGGGCGCCTTCGCGCTGCAGGGAGCCCTCGCGGCGCGCGCGATCTTCGAGGAGCACATGCACCCGGCCGGCGACCCCGCCGCTCGGGAGCGCCACCGGGCCCTGCGCATCGTCGCCACGCTCTACGACCCGCGCGAGCGCATGTCGCGCGAGTTCCTGATCGCGCTGCAGGCGCGCTTCGGGGACGTGCTCTACGACACGGTCATCCGTCGCGACGAGGTGCTGCGCGAGGCGGTCGCCTGTGGCGTCCCCGCTCCGCGTCTCGCGCCGGACTCCGACGCCGCGCGCGACTTCGACGCGCTGGCGGCGGAGCTCCTGGGCCAGGACGGCCCGGACGAACCGGGGATTCCTCGCGCGGCCCGGTCCGGTGAGGCCGGCGGGGCCTTCGCGAGCTCGGTGCTCACCCTTCCCTCGACCCTGGACTGACCCATGGACGCACTCGCCCTGCTCTGCAACCTGCACGCGGAGGGACCGCGCACGCTCCAGCGCCTGCGCCGGATCTCCTGCGAGTCCCTGACCGCGCTCCTGCAGGCGGACCCGGCCGAGCTGGCGCGGGAGCTCGACCAGGACGAAGCCGGCGCCCTGCGCTTCCAGCGCGAGGCGGAGCTGCTCCGGGAACGGCTCGCGGCGGAGGAGGGCTCCTCCGCGGGACGCAACCCGTCTTCCGGTGCCTCCCGCACGACGGCCTCCTCGCCGACTCCGGACTCCGCCTCCGGGCACGAGGAGCCCCAGCCGGCCGTCTCTCTCCCGACCGTGCCGCCGGCGGCCTCCGCCTCGCCCGGCATCGACCGCGTGCTGGAGACCTGGCGCTCGCTCGACGAGTCGCAGCCGCCGCGCGCTCCCGAGGAGTACGTGGTGCCGCGCCCCACGCCGGCCCCGGGCAACCGCGGGCTCGACGAGTCGTCGCTGGACGGGCTCTCGGCCGGGCTCGTGGAGGAGCTCGCGGAGGTCGGCATCCTCTCCCTGCACGGCCTGGTGGAGGCGGACACCCTCGCGCTCGGTCGCGCGATCGACCGGCCGTTCACGGTCCTGCGGCGGCTGCAGTCGCTCGCCCAGCGCGAGCTGGAGCGGCTGCCGTCCGCTCCCGACCCCGCACAGCTCGAGTCCGCCGGACCCTTCGCCTGAGCGGCGGAGGCCGGTCCTCGGGCCAGGAACGTGCGTTCGGCGTGCCCTTCCGGCGCGCTACGGGGGATCCGTCGTGCCCACACGCTCCCCGAGCGTGATTCGAGGCCTCGGAAGGACTAGGGGAAGAGAACCCCCGCGGCCGATGCTGATGCCATGCTCCACCTCCTACGCACCCCGCTCCTCCTCGCGAGCCTGCTGACGGGCTCCTCCGCGGTCGCCCAGGTGCCGGTCCCCGCGCCGGACGGCGAGCGCGGCCTCGGCGCCGAGTCGTCGCTGCAGGACATCCTGCGTCCGTTCCGCCAGCCGACGGACGAGGACCAGGCCTACTGGCAGAGCCTGACGGACCTCGAGGGCCGGATCGGCCGGGTGGTCGTCCAGCTGGAGCGCAACTACGCCGAGCGCGGGCTCTTCGAGGTGCTGGAGGAGCGCAAGGCCACGCTGCAGGAGCTGCACCGCGAGCTCGAGCGGTTCCTGCCCGCGCCCGGACCGCGGATCGCCTCCAAGGCGCACGGCGCCGCCTGGGCCGAGCTCTTCCTCGACACGCGCGCTCGGGTCCGCGCGCGCGTGCTCGACGGGTGGCGCGAGGACGCGCAGGAGCTGCGTCAGGCGCTCACGCTTCTGCGTGCGAACGACGACGGCTGGGTGCGGCACACGGAGCCCGAGGCCCAGCTGGTGGCCGCCCGGGCGGACCTCGCGGCCGCGCTCCTGCGCGCGCGCCTGCGCGACCTGGAGGCTCTCCGCGAGGAGGGCATCGCCACGGAGGTGTCCGCGAGCGAAGTCGAGGAGCTGATCGAGATCGCGCGCTCCTCGGCGAAGGACGCCGACGCGGCCGACGAGCTGCAGCGGCGCGTGCTCGACCGCGAGGCGCGGGAGGACGCGATGGCCGGGCTGCTCTTCACCGCCCGCCTGCGGACCGATGCCGCCGATCTCCTCGCCTGGCGCGAGAAGGCGTCCGCGCGAGCGGCCTACCTACGCCAGGACGTGCGCCTGTGGCGCCCGGACACGGAGGAGGGCAAGGACGCTCCCGCCAACGTGCGGTCGCGCAAGAAGACCGACCGCCGCCGGGCGGCGTTCCAGTTCGCGCTGGAGGGCCTGGCGAACGATCCGTTCGACGCCGAGCTGACCTACGCCGCCGGCTACATGGCCGAGTTCGTCGGCGGGCGCATCGTCAGCGTCGACTACTACGACCGCTTCCTCTGCCTGCGCGGCATGCGCTCCCACGACGACCGGAACTGGCGCAAGCGCGAGTTGACGGACGAGGAGAAGCACGCGCTCTTCCAGGTGCAGCAGTTCGCCGCGGAGATCCAGTCGGGCCTGGAACTCCCGCCGGAGTAGGGCGAGAGCTCGAACCTCGGCGCTCTCAGTCGTTCGCGCGGAACGAGCGCAGGCGTTCGCGCCAGGTCGGGTTGCGCGGCTCGCGGTCGATGCAGATCTTGACGTGCTCGACCGCGTCGTCCCGTCGTCCCAGGGCGAACAGCGTGCAGGCCAGGGTGTCCCTTGCCGCGACGTCGCGCGGAGCTCTTTCCAGCGTCGCCTCGGCGACCGTCAGCGCCCACTCGAGATCGGCGCGCTCGAGATACTTGCGCCCCTCGTAGAAGCTCCGCGCGATCGAGGTGCCGAGGGACACGAAGTGCGCGTCCTCGGAAGGGACGTTGCGCCACAGCGTCTTCGCCGCGAGGAACTTCTGCTCGCGGTGTTCGCGGCGCTGGCGGGCCTTCTTCGCGACGCGCTCGAGGTAGCCCTCCAGCTGCCAGATCGCGTACCAGCCCTCGAACAGGAGGTCCTGCTCGCCCTCCGTCTTCAGGAAGGCGTAGAGCTCCGTCGGATCGAGAGTGCTCTGCGCGCGCTGCCGCAGCTCCTCCAGCGCGATCCGGCGCGACGGCAGCGAGGTGCGCTCGGGGTCGTGGTGCGCGATGGCGGCGATCTGATCGCGGTAGCCCTCCTCGTCTCCGAAGTGGCGCAGCTTGAGGGCCAGCTCGTAGCGCGCCTCGACGTCGGAGGGGTCTTCGAGGATCGCCTTCTCCAGACCGGAGAGCGTCCTTTCGTTGCGCTTGATGCGGCGCGCCTCTTCGACGAGGCGGTCCGCCTCGACGTAGCCCAGCACGCGGTCCCGAACGCGACCGTCCGACTCCAGGAACAGCATCGTCGGGTAGATCGTGGGCGCGTACTCGCGCGCGATCGGTGCGTGCGCCGGACGGCTCGCGTTGAGCTCGAAGCAGACGAGCGTGCGCAGCTCTCGCGCCACCGAGGCGTCGCGGAACGTGGTGCCCTCGAGCTTGCGGCAGTAGCCGCAGCCGTCCCGGGAGACCTCCACGAACAGCAGGCGGCCCTCCTTGCGCGCCTTCGCCAGGGCCTCCGTCCAGCTCCCGCGGAACCACTCGATGCCCCGCGCGCCCTCACGGCCCTGGGGGTCGGCGGAGGAGAGGTCGGGCGCCGGAGCGGGACACGGGGACGGAGCCGTGCACAGGCCCGACGCGGCCGGATCCTGGACAGGGGCCAGGCCGAGCAGGAGGAGAGGGAGGAGCATGGGCGGGGGTGCGGAGATCCTAGGGGGCGACTCCCGGTCTGTCAGCGCGTCTCGGACGGCCTTGCGGGCTTCGAACCGCCTTGGCGGCAGGCAAGCGCGCCCTAGCGCCCGGGGCCCCCCGGTTTTGCCGGTTCCGGAGGTTTCCTTACGATGGGCGGTCTTCGACCTCGTGATGCAAACCCTGGAACCGAACACCGCCTTGTCCTCGACCCGACTGACCCCCGCCAGCGCCGCGCGCCCCGGCGACGACCCCATCTTCGCGTTGAACGCGGAGGCCCAACGGCGCGCACAGGCCGGCGAGCAGGTCGTCAACTCCACGCTCGGCGCCCTGATGACCGACGACGGCGACCTGGCGGTCATGCCGGCGGTGTTCGAGGCGTTCCAGCGCGTCCCCCCGGTACGCGCGGCGGCCTACGCGCCGATCGCGGGAGATCGTCCGTACCTCGAAGCGGTCATCCACGACCTGTTCGGGACCGGGCCGCTCGCACAGAGCGCCGTGGCGGTCGCCACGCCCGGCGGGACCGGCGCGCTGCACCACGCGCTCGTCAACTTCCTCGAGCCCGGTCAGAAGCTCCTGACGACGTCCTACTTCTGGGGCCCGTACCTGACGCTCGCGGACCATACGCGTCGCGGGTTCGAGACCTTCCGGCTGTTCGCCGACGACGGCTCCTTCGACGTGGACTCGCTGCGCGAGGCGGTGGACCGACTGATCGAGGAGCAGGGACGCGTGCTGCTCGTCCTCAACACCCCGTGCCACAACCCCACCGGCTACTCGCTCGACCAGGCGGACTGGGACGGCCTGGTCGAGGTGCTCGAGGCGGCCGGCGCGAGGGCCCCGGTCGTCCTGCTCCTGGACCTCGCCTACGCGAAGTTCTCCTCGCCGGACGACTTCGACTGGACGGCCCACCTGGAGCGGCTCGCCGGTCAGGTCACGCTGCTCTTCGCCTGGACCGCGTCCAAGGGCTACGCCCAGTACGGCGCGCGCGTCGGCGCCCTGGTCGCGGTCGAACCGGACGAACAAGAGCGCGCCCGCGTGCAGAGCGCGCTGGCCTACTCCTGTCGCGGGACCTGGTCGAACTGCAACCACCTCGGGATCCTCGCGATCACCGAGCTGCTCACGGACCGCGAGCTGAAGGAGCGCAGCGACCGCGAGCGGGACGGTCTGCGCGAGCTGATGAGCGAACGCGTGCGCGTGTTCAACGAGCTCGCGCGGGAGGCCGGGCTGCGCTACCCGCGCTACGAGGGCGGCTTCTTCGTCTCGGTCTTCACCCCCGACGGCCCCAAGACGGCCGAGGTGGCGCGCGAACGTCACGGCGTGTTCGTCGTGCCGCTCCAGGGAGCGGTGCGCGTCGCCATCTGCTCGACGACGGTCGCGGAGATGCCGCGCCTGATCGAGGGCCTGCGCGCGGGGATCGACGCC
>CAZDYS010000054.1:4280-13321 GCA_964509445.1 uncultured Planctomycetaceae bacterium | reverse complement strand
TCGAGGTCGAGCCCTCCACCGTCTACCACTTCCAGGCCGAGCTGCGCGCGCGCGACGTCCGAGGCGTCGAACAGGCGGCGATCGACGGCCGTGGCGAGCCGCAGGCCTTCGTCCCCGCGCGCCCGTGGCTGGCGGAGCTCTCTCGCGGGGACGACCTCGACGCGATCCTGCGCGACAACGTCGAGCGCTCGATCACGAAGCGCCACCTCCTGCCCACGAGCAAGGACCGCCCCGACTGGCACCGCCGCTCCTTCGCGTTCCGCACGAGTCCCGAGACGCGGGGTCTGCTCGTCGCCTGCACGCTCGCGATGACCGAGACCCTCGTCGCCGGCGAGGTCGACTACCGCGCGGTCCGGCTGGAGCGCGCCTCGACGCGGGCGCTGCACGAGTCGCTCCTCGAAGAAGCGCTCGCTCAGTTCGCGCTCGGCGAGGCTCCGCCGACCGGCTGGCGCGCAGAGCGTCGGATCCGGGCCCACCAGGGCGCCGAGCTCCGCCCGGCGATCGTGCTCTTCCCGGGAGATCGGCTGAGCCAGGAGCTGGCGATCCCCGGCGGCGAGCCGCGACTGACGTTCGGGGCGGGCCCCTGGCACCCCGCGCTGCAGGACGCGCTCGACCACGACCTGGGCCGCTCGACCACCTACACGGTGAGCGTCGACGGCGAGGAGATCGCGCGCTTCGCCTCCACGGCACCCGAGCAACGCAACCGCACGCGCTGGGACGAGCGGTCGCTCGACCTCGCGCGCTTCGCGAACCGAACCGTCGAGGTGACCTTCGGCGTGGACGGCGACCTACCCGGCGTCTTCGGTGCCCCCGCCCTCCGCGACGCGACGTACCGCGAGGAGCGGCCGAACGTGCTGCTCGTGTCCATCGACACGCTGCGCGCGGATCGGCTCGGGAGCTACAGCTACGAGAACGCCCGGACGCCGCGACTCGACGCGTTCGCCGAGCGCTCGGTCCGCTTCGCGAACGTCCGCAGCCAGGCGCCCTACACGCTCCCGTCGCACACCTCGATGCTGTCCGGACAGGTGCCGAGCGTCCACGGGATCCAGATGGGCGGCCAGGTGATCTCCAACGTGCGGTCGCCGCTCCTCCCGCGGATCCTCTCCGAGCGCGGCTACCGCACGCTCGCGCTGACCGGCGGCGGGTTCCTGAACGCCGACTTCGGGTTCGACAAGGGCTTCGACGGGTTCACGATCATCGACCCGCTGCGCCAGCCGGAGTCCAAGTACCTGACCAAGCTCTCCGAGACCGACCCCGCGCGGTGCTCGGACGAGCTGATCGCCGAGAACGGCGTCGGGCGCATCCACGAGTTCCTGCGCGAGAGCCGCGACGAGCCGTTCTTCCTGTTCCTGCACACCTACACGGTCCACGACTACGACCCGCCGGCGAGTCACGACCGCTGCGCCGAACGCGGCTGCACCAACGCGCGCACGGACTGGCGAGACTTCCGGTTGCTCCCGAACCCGGACGGGTCGATGCCGGACCCGGTCCCCGCGACGGAGGACGATCGCCAGCACCTCTCCCATCGCTACGACGACGCGCTGACCTACGTCGACGAGCTGCTCGGAACCGTGTTCGACGAGCTGGACCGACTCGGCCTGCGGGACGACACGATCGTCGTCGTCACGACGGACCACGGCGAGGAGATGCTCGAGCGCGGTTTCGTGCAGCACGGCAAGACGCTCTACGAGGAGGTCACGCGCATCCCGCTGATCGTCGCGGCGCCGGGGCTCGAGGGTCGCGTGGAGCCGCGTGAGGCGATGACGATCGACATCGTCCCCACCGTGCTCCAGCGGATGGCGATCCCCGCCCCGGAGCACATGCAGGGGATCGACCTGTTCGGCGCGGACCGCGAGCGCCCGATCTGGAGCGAGATCCACGACAGCTTCGTGAACAAGCTGACGCTGCGCGAGGACGGCTGGAAGCTGATCCACAACCCGCCGGACGAAGAGGTCCTGTTCCGGGCGGAGCAGGAGTTCGAGCTCTACGACCTCTCCACGGATCCCGACGAGCGCAACAACCTCGCCGCGTCGAGGCTCGAGTACGTGCAGAAGCTGCGCGAGAAGCTCGACCGGATGCACACGCTGTTCGACGCCAAGGGACGGTCCCTGGGCGAGGTCGGCAGCGGAGTGGTCGACAACGAGACCCAGGCGCAGCTGAAGGACCTGGGCTACTGACGCCCGTCGTCGGTCACGGTCACGCGCAGCTCGGCGCCGTTGCCACGAACCTCCGGGACGTACATCGCGTGACCGAGCACCGGCAGCGCGTGGAACGATCCGGGCGCCTCGGCCCGTAGCTCGTAGGAGAGCTCCCAGGTCCCGTCGTCCAGGCGGTCGACGAAGAGCGCCACCTTGCGGTCCCGCAGCTCCTGGTGCACCCAGCGCGTGCGTCCGGTCGTCACGCCCTCCGGCAGGGATCCGTCCGGCAGGCGCGGCAGGCGACCGTCGACCAGGCGCTCCTCGACGGCTCCGCGCGCGAGCTCGGACGCGTAGGCCCGACCGCCGCTCTTGAGCTGCGTCGACTCGAAGCCGGCCGGCTTCAGATCCTCGAACACCAGGTACTCCAGGTCGTTCTTGGCCTCGACCGTCAGCACGACCTGGATGCGCTCGCCGCTCCGGATGGAGGCGCCGTCCTCCAGCGGGACGCGATCGAAGTGCGAGCCCTCGAGCAGCGTCGGGCGCTCCGTGAGGCGGAAGTACTGGCGCCGCACGAACAGCACGTTGCCGCGCGCCGGGATCGGATTCTCGAGGCTGAAGAAGCGCGCGCTGGCCGAGAAGAAGAGCGGCCCGTCGCCCGCCTCGTTGCGGATCTCGATCCGGTTGGCGCCGTCCGCGATCCAGGCCTCCTCGACCGGGAAGGCCACGGGCGCCTGCAGGAGTTGGTCGGGAGCGAGGTCCACCGACCCCAGCTCACGCCCGTTCACGTGCACGGAGTAGGCCACGGGCTCGTCCAGCTGTCCGCTCGCCTGGAGGTAGCGATCGAGCGCGAGGACCGTGATCGCCGTGTCGCGCGTGTTCGACCACTGGGCCCCGCGTCGGTTCTGCACGAGCCAGTTCGCCGCCAGCTCGACCAGCTCGTGGTCGGGGCGCACCGTGGCGAGCGCACGCAGCGCGAAGGCCGTCGCCTCGACGCTGGAGTCCGACCAGCGGTAGCCGATGCCGTCCTGACCCCAGTGCGCGGTCGGCAGCGCGTGAGGACGGGAGTCCTGGGCCCCGACCTGCACGATCGAGGTGTCCGGCGTGCGGTCGACGATGGCCCCGTCGAGCAGGTTGTCCGTCAGCGTGCGCGCCTCGGAGGCGTGACCGAGGTCGTGCGCCGCGAGGGTCAGGAGCGCACGCCCGTAGGTGTTCAGCTTGGCGCGATTCCGCCAGAGCCCCTGCCAGGCCGCGTCCACGAAGCCGCGCTCGTCGGCGCTCAGTCCCTCCGTGCCGTGGACCGCCAGCGCGTGCAGCATCCAGGCCTGGAGGTCCACGTTCCACTCCTCCTCGACCAGCGCCTTGGTCAGGACGCGAGCACCTCGTGCGAGGCGACCACGATCCACGTCGACGCCCGCGTCACGTGCCAGCGACAGCCCCCAGACGACGTAGGCGGTGAGGTAGTTGTCCGTGCTGCCACCCTTCCACCAGCCCCAGCTGCCGTCCCCCAGCTGGTGGTCGTAGAGCCGCTCGAGCCCGGCCTCGATCATCGCGTCGAGCTTCTGCAGCGCGGGCGACTCGCCCGCATGCGTCGCGTCGACGTGCTCGCGCTCGATGCCGCCGAACGCGCGGCTCATCGCCTCCTCGGCGGACAGGCCGAAGCCCGTCAGCGTCTCCTTGACGACGACGCTGGGAACGAACCGCGAGAGGGTCTGCTCCGTGCAGCCATAGGGATAGTCGGCGAGGTAGGGCAACGCGTCGAGCATCGTGATCGCGAGGCTCGGCGTGACCTGCACCACGAAGTCCGTGGTCTCCGGCGCGCGCTCCGCCGGAATCTCGAGGTCGAAGCCGATCGTGCCGCCGTCGAAACGCCCGGCCGTGGCGACGAGCGCCTCGATCCCGTGTGCGTGGACCGGGAGCGTCCGCTCCATCGCGTCCGCGTGCTCGTCCCCGATCGCCTGCACCACGAAGCGTGCGGCCCCGGGCTCCACTGCGCGGACCCGCCAGTCGACGCGCTCGGTCGCGCCCCCGGCGACGACCACGTCGTCGTGACGCACGAGCTCGCCGGCGACGACGCGGCCGAGCACCTCGACGCCGGTCGCTTCGAGCAGCGCACGCACGCGCGTCTCCTCCGCCGTGCGGTTGTCGATCAGGACGGAGATCGTCGCGCGGTCACCCGCGACCAGGAACCGCGGCGTCTGCAGACGCGCGACGAGCTTCTGCGCGGTGCGCGTCTCGGTCGTGGCGATGCCGACGCGCGTGTCGCGATCGACGGCGCGCACGGTGGTCTTCCAGCGCGTGGTGGAGTCCGGGAACGGCACGGTCACGGTCGCGCGCCCCTCGGCATCCGTCTCCACCGCCGGAGTCCAGAGCGCGACCTCGCGGAAGTCGGCGCGCACGCGGACGACACCGCCCGGGGCAGCGGCCGGTCCGTCCGCCAGCGCGAACGAGTCGGCGACGGCGGACTCCATCATCTCCTCCGCACCTCCGTACCCGAGCGACCGCAGCTGGTTGCTCTGGCGGAACTCCTCGCGGAGCACGGCCTTCCCCGCCACCGCGCCGCCGGCGGCACCGCCGATCTCCATCACGATGGTCGTTCCGTCGTCGGCCACGGGCAGCCCGTCCTCGTTCTCGCTCCACTTGCGGTAGCGGCCGTGGTCCACGGAGCCCTGCGAGCGGACGTAGTTGCCGCGCCGGCGCCCCCAGAAGAAGCGCCGCGGATCCTCCGCGTAGTCTCCCTGGATCGCGTCGAGCGAGGCGTCGACGACCGCGAGCGAGAGCTGTACGCGCGCCGGTTCGCCGCGCGCGTCGCGAACGACCACCGACAGAGCTCCCTCGGTTCCGGGCTCACGCTCGTCGAGGTCGTGTTCGGCGGTCACGTCCAGGACCTGCGCCGTGGGGGGAACGACGAGCTCGACGCCGTCCCGGTGCCCGTCGCCGTCGAAGTGCGTGATCGCCGCGACCCAGACGTTGGGCACGTGTACGTCCGTGATCGGCAGGCGCACGAGCTGGATCGTGCCGTCCATGCGGAGGACGCGGTGCTCGATCAGGCCCTGGGCCTCGAGCGTCAGGAGCACCCAGGCGTTCTCGCGCGTGGAGGCCAGGAGGAGCACCGCCTCGTCGCCGACCTCGAGCGCCTCGTCGTCCACCAGGATCTCGATACCTCCCGGCAGGTAGCCGAGGGAGCGCGTCGACTCGCTCGCCACGTAGACCTCCTCGCGGGCGGTCACGTCGGCACCGCGCGCGTCGAGGCTCGCCCACTGCACGCGGTAGAGCCCGTCGCGATCGGGACGGAAGCGCCAGCGCGCGCGCCCCTCCTCGTCCGTGGTCAAGCGCGTGCGCGACACCTCCTCCTGGCGATAGCCCTCGAAGCTGACGCGCGCGCCGGTCGGGGGCTCGCTCCCCGGGCGCGCGTCCCGGCGCACCTCCCTGCCGTCGGGGAGCGTCCACACGCGCTCCCAGCGATCACGCGTGACGACGAGCTCGCCCTCGACCGCCACGCCGCGCCCGTTCGCGTCCTTGGCCTCGACCGTGAGCTGCACGTCGGCTCCCGGTCGGTGGATCGCGTGCTCCGCCTCCAGCTCGACCACGTACTCGGTCCGCAGCACGCGGATCGAGCGCGTTCCCGTGATCTCCCGTCGCGAGGCGTCCGTCACGCGCGCCTCGATCGTGTACTCGTAGTCCGACCAGGGCTCGTCCGGCGCCTGGAAGGTGAGCCGCGCGACGCCAGCCGCGTCCGTGACGAGGCTCTGCCGGTCGACCTCGTCTCCCGGGCCCCACCAGCCTCCGTGGGAAGAGCGAGACTCGAGCCACGCGACCGGCTCCTTCACGGGGAACACGCTCCAGATCGGGCGCCGACGGACGGTCACCTCCACGCGCGCGTTCGCGACCGGGGCACCGAAGTAGGTCGCCGCGGTCACGCGCAGGTCGACGTCGTCTCCCGGAACGAAGCGCTCGGTCTCCGGCTCGACCCCGTGTCCGAGCTCGACCGAGACCTCGAACTCCGGTCGCTTGTACTCCTCGACGCGGAAGAGCGTGGCCTGCCCGAGGTGTCCGCCGTCGTCGTTCAGGAACCAGGCGCGGTACTCGCCGAGCGGCATCGTCGCGGTCGTCTCGAAGGAGCCGTAGGCGCAGCCGTACTCGTCCAGCGCGAGCGGTTCGACGCGCCACTCGGAACCGCGCGGATCCAGGATGCGCACCCGGAGCGAGGTGCCCGGCGCGATCTGGTAGCGCGTTCCGTCGTAACGGCGCGCGACCACCTTCCAGCGCACCTCCTGCTCGGGGCGGTAGACCGCGCGGTCGGTGTACGCGTGGATGCGCCACTCCCGGCTCGGGGAGAACCGGTTCGCCCAGCTCGTCGCGAACGCCTGACGATTGCCCGCACCGTTCGCGAACACGGCGTAGGTTCCTTCCAGGCCCTCCTTGCCCGGCGCGAACACGCAGGTCCCGTCGGCCGCCGTCGTCGCCTCACGCTCCAGCACGTCCTCCCGCCCCCACTGCCACAGCCGGACGCGCGCATTCGCGACCGGCTCCCCGGTCTGCACGTCGGTCAGCCAGACCAGCACGCGGTCGGCGGTGGCCTTCGTCGTCAGCGCGACGTCGCTCACCAGGAGGAGCGCCTTGGCGAACTGCCCGCCCGCGCGCGCGACGAGCAGGTAGGCCCCGGGCGCGACCTCGGCCGGCAGCCGCAGGTAGGGCGAGCGCGGCCTGTACGTGCCGTCGTCGCCGGTCGCGTGGACCCAGCGCTCCACCGGCGCCGTGGACGGCACGGGCAGCTGGTCCAGCCAGTCGCCGCGGCCTTCGATGCGCACGTCGCTCGCCAGGTCGACGGCGTGCAGCTCGAAGGCGACCTCCTCGAGGTTCCGCCACTGCAGGCGGAACAGGAGCTCGGAGTCCGGCAGGAAGAAGCCGTCGACGGACAGCCCGAGCACGGGCTTCGTGATTCCCTGGACACGGCGCTGCGCATTCGAGTGGTGCTGGCTGGTGCCGGGCCCGAACTCCGCCAGGAGACGGCGATACCAACCCAGCGCCTCGACGAAGTCGGGAGTCCACCGGACCGTCCCGTTCGCGTCGCGCTCGGGGGTCCCGACCTGCTCGGCGCGCGAACCGAGCGCCAGCAGCGCGTCGTCGTACCATTCGGTCGCCTTGCCCAGAGCCACGACCGCTTCGAGCTCTTCCTTCCCGCGCACCTGGGCGCGCCGCTGTCGGCCGTCGCGCAGGAAGCGCTGCCCGAGGAGATAGCGAGCGCTGCCCTCCTCCGCGACGGTCTCCGCGATCCGCGTCGCGTTGACCAGGACCTCCTGCGGAAGCTGGTTGCCGTAACGTCCTCGCCACGGCGCGCGCGCGTCGGGCAGGCCGATCGCGAACACGATGCCGAGGTAGCGCTCGCGCGCGCGCTCGAGATCGGAGGACGCAGCCCAGTAGCCAAGCGCGGGCTCCAGGCGTGCCCACGAGCGCGACCAGTCTCCGGACCGGCGCAGGAGGTAGGAGAACCCGAGCGACTCGTTGGCCGCGGCCCACAGCTCGTCACGATCCTCGACGCGCGCGGGGTCCTCGGCCAGAGGAGCGAGAGCGCGACGCGCTTCCACGAGCGGCGTCGGATCGTGCTGATTCGTCGCGACGGACGCACGCCAGGAACAGTCCGCGATCCAGAGCGTGAGCCAGCGCTCCTGATCGGGCGTCAGCTCCAGCGCGCGCGCCTCCTCGAACGTCTCCCTCGCGCGCGTGAACGAGTACGCGGCGCGGTGCTTCTCCGCCCGTCGTCGGATCTCGTCGAAGTCGTCCAGCGGTCCCTGCCGGGACGTCGCGGAAGCGGCCGCCGCGACCGTGGCCGGCCCCTGGGGAGCCGGGCTCGCGAGGGTCGAGAGTGCGCACAGGGCCAGGAGGGTCGGAAGCAGTTTCATGCGTGTCGTCGAGGCGTTGGAGCGTTTCCAGGACGAGGAACGATCGGCACGGCCCGATCCTTGGGGGAAGGACCGATCTTCTCGCCGCCGCGGATGCAGCGGGCGTCGTAGGCTCTCGGCATGCCCGAGCTGCCCGACGTCGAGCTGTATCGCGGTGCACTGGAGCGCACGCTGTCCGGCGAGGTGCTCGAGAAGATCCGCCTGAAGAGCCCGTTCCTCGTGCGTTCGTTCGATCCGCCGCTCTCCTCGGTGGAGGGCAAGCGCGTGCTCTCGTTTCGACGAATCGGCAAGCGCATCGTGTTCGGACTGGAGGACGAGCTCTTCCTGGTCTTCCACCTGATGATCGCAGGTCGCTTCCGCTGGAGGAAGCCGGGCGCGGGCCTGCCGGGGAAGATCGGACTGTGCGCGTTCGATTTCGCGCACGGCGCACTGATCCTCACCGAGGCCGGGACGAAGAAACGCGCCTCGCTGCACGTGGTTCAGGGAATCGACGCTCTCGAGGAGCACGATCCGGGCGGACTCGAGCCGCTGGAGTGCGATCTCGCTGCGTTCCGCGCGAACCTGACGGCGGAGAACCACACGCTCAAGCGAGCGCTCACCGACCCCAAGCGCTTCAGCGGCATCGGAAACGCCTACTCCGACGAGATCCTGTTCGACGCACGGTTGTCGCCGCTGAAGTGGACCTCGCGCCTCACGGACGAGGAGGTGGAGCGGCTGTTCGAGAGCGTCGTCCGCGTGCTGCGGTCCTGGGTCGATCGACTGCGCGACGAGACCGGCGACCGCTTTCCCGAGAAGGTCACCGCGTTTCGACCCGGCATGGCCGTGCACGGTCGCTACCGGGAGCCCTGCCCGCGCTGCGAGGCGCCGGTGCAGCGCATCGTGCGGGCGAGCAACGAGGTCAACTACTGCGCCTCCTGCCAGACCGACGGGAAGGTGCTGCGCGATCGAGCCCTCTCGCAGCTCCTGAAGGACGACTGGCCCGCGCGGCTCGACGAGAACTGAC
>CAZDYS010000054.1:0-4180 GCA_964509445.1 uncultured Planctomycetaceae bacterium | reverse complement strand
GGAACGATGGTGGACGGTCTTCCCGAGCGCTCCTACGCTTGCCTGGCTCGAACATCGCCTCGCGTTCTCTCGCGAAGAGACCGAAGGCAGCGTTCGCCGCCGCCTCCTTCACCTCGACCGCCGTCCCGCAGGCTCCTCGGCGCCTCGCTTCGTCGATCCCCCTCGACCTCCCCCCCAAGGTCGTCTTCGGATCCAGCAACGAGCCATGGCTCAGATCTTCCACCCGAGCTTCAACACGCTCTCGAAGGCCTCGATCTTCGGTGCCGTGTTCTTCCTGGGTGCCGCCGTGTTCGGCTGGGATCGTCTGCTGCGCGCCCCGTACACGACGCAAGTCAACGTGGCCCGCGAGCAGCCGGTTCCCTTCAGCCACAAGCACCACGTGCAAGGGCTGGGCATCGACTGCCGCTACTGTCACACCAGCGTCGAAGACGGGGCCTTCGCGGGCATCCCGCCGACCAAGACCTGCATGGGCTGTCACTCGCTGGTCTGGGAGGACGCTCCGCTGCTCGCGCCCGTCCGGGAGAGCTACCAGACGGACGAGTCGATCGAGTGGACCCGGGTCCACGACCTGCCGGACTTCGCGTACTTCAACCACTCGATCCACCTCAACAAGGGGATCGGCTGCACGACGTGCCACGGGCAGGTGGACGAGATGCCGCTGATGTGGCGGGCGGAGACGCTCAACATGGACTGGTGCCTGTCCTGTCACCGGGATCCTGAATCCTTCGTCCGTCCCCGGTCGGAAGTGTTCTCGACCGACTGGGACCCCGCCTCGCTGGACCAGGGCCAGCGCGAGGAGCTGGCGCGGGAGTACCACCTCCAGAGCCTGACCAACTGCTCGACGTGCCACCGATGAGTGACGAACAACGCCGTCCGGGCGACATTTCCCTTCCTCTATATAAAGAGGCCCCGCAGCCGCAGGCGCTCGCCGATGCCCCGCCGGAGGCCCCCACGGAAGCCGAGCTGCAGGAGCTGCGCGAGTCCCTGGGCTCGTGCTCCGGCAGCTCCTACTGGCAGAAGCTCGAGGAGCTGGCCCAGACCGGGCCGTTCCAGGCCTTCCTCCAGCGCTGGTTCCCGTCCCAGGCGGCCCGCTTCGGGCCCGAGACGGAGCGACGCTCGTTCCTGCGCACGATGGGCGCGTCCCTCGCGACCCTCGGCCTGGGAGCCTGCACGAGGCAGCCGGACGAGAAGATCCTCCCGTTCGCCTCGCGGCCCGAGCTGCTGATCCCCGGGGCCCCGCGCTACTTCGCGACCGCCTTCCCCTCCCAGGGTCGGGCGCTGGGCGTGCTGGTCGAGAGCCACATGAACCGCCCCACGAAGGTCGAGGGCAACCCGGAACACCCGGCGAGCCTCGGCGCGACGGACGCGCAGGCGCAGGCCTCGATCCTCGGCCTCTACGACCCGGACCGCTCCCACTCGGTGATGCGGGCGGGGCAGATCTCCACCTGGGACGAGTTCCTCACGGACGTCACGACCCGCATCGACGGCTTCGAGGCCTCCGGCGGCAAGGGTCTGGCCGTCCTCGTGGAGGAGACCGCCTCCCCCACGCTCCACCGTCAGCTGGCGGCCCTCCGGGAGACCTACCCGTCGATCGGGATCTTCCACTGGAACGCGCTCCACCGCGACACCGCCCGGGAGGGAGCGATCCGCGCGTTCGGAAAAGACGTCGAACAACGCGTCGCCTTCGACAAGGCGCAGGTCGTCCTGTCCCTGGACGCCGACTTCCTGGGCAGCGGCGCGCCGGCGGTCCGCTCGAGCCGCGACTTCGTCCAGGCCCGTCGCGGCCGGGTGGACGCGGAGAACATGAACCGCCTCTACGTGGTCGAGAGCTCGCTCAGCGTGACCGGCGGCATGGCGGACAACCGACTGGCGCTGTCCCCCAGCGGCGTCGAGCGCTTCGCGCGCCTCCTGGCGGAGGAGCTCGGGGTCCTGAACGCGCCGAATCGCCCGCTGGACGCGAGCGAGGAGGAGCGCACCCTGGCACGCGCGGCCGCGCGGGACCTGAGCGCCCACGCCGGTGCGTCCGTGGTCCTGGCCGGCGACACCCAGCCCGCGGCGGTCCACGCGCTCGCGCACGTGATGAACCACGCGCTGCGCAACCTGGGGCAGACGGTCGAGCTGATCGAGCCGCTGGACCCCTGGGCGGACGGCTCCCTCGAGTCGATCCAGGCGCTCGTGCGCGCGATGCGCGGCGGCGAGGTCGAGACGCTGCTCATGCTGGGCGGCAACCCGGTCTACGACGCGCCGGTCGAGCTCGACTTCCGCCAGGCGCTGCGCGAGGTCGAGCACCGCATCCACATCTCGTCCCACGTCGACGAGACCTCCGAGCTGTGCCACTGGCACCTGCCCCTGGCGCACTACCTGGAGAGCTGGAGCGACCTCCGCGCGCCGGACGGAACGGCGACGATCGTGCAGCCCCTGATCGCTCCGCTGTACGGCGCCCACACCTTCCACGACCTGGTCGCGGTGTTCACGGGCAACACGACCCCGAACTCCTACGACCTGGTGCGGGAGACCTGGCAGGCCGCGACCGGCCTGGACGAGGCCGCCTTCGAGCCCTGGTGGAAGACCGCGCTCCACGACGGGCTGGTCCCCGATTCGCGCTCCGAGGCGCTCGCCCTGGAGCCCACCGGCGAGGCGTCCTTCGGCGAGTTCGTGCCCGTCAGCGGCCTGGAGCTCACGTTCCGCGCCGACCCGGCGGTCCTCGACGGACGCTACGCGAACAACGGGTGGCTGCAGGAGATGCCGCGGCCGATGACCCGGTTGACCTGGGACAACGCCGCGCTGCTCTCGAAGGAGACCGCCGAGGCCCAGGGCGTCGCGTCCGGAGACCTGGTGCGGATCGTCAGCGGCGACCGCTCGATCGAGGCCGCCGTCTGGATCACCTCGGGGCACCCGGACGACACGATCACCCTGCACCTCGGCTACGGGCGCACCGCAGCCGGAGAGCTCGGGAACGGCCTCGGCTTCGACGCCTACCGCCTGCGGACGAGCTACGGCAGCTGGAACGTCAGCGAGGTCCAGCTCGAGCGCGCGGGCGGCACGTACATGCTCGCCTCCGTCCAGGACCACCCGAGCATGGAGGGCCGCGACCTGGTCCGCGTGACGACCTTCGACCGCTTCAAGGCGGATCCGGAGCACGCGACCGCCCCGCACCACTCCGTCCCCGTGGACGAGCTCTCGATGTACGAGGGCTACAAGTACGACGGGTACGCCTGGGGCATGGTCATCGACCTCAACGCGTGCATCGGCTGCAACGCCTGCATGATCGCCTGCCAGTCCGAGAACAACATCCCGGTCGTCGGCAAGGAGGAGGTCGAGAAGGGGCGCGAGATGCACTGGATCCGCATCGACCGCTACTTCGAGGAGAAGCCCGAAGGCTGGAGCGTGCTGCACCAGCCGGTGCCCTGCATGCACTGCGAGCAGGCTCCCTGCGAGGTCGTCTGCCCGGTGGGCGCGACCGTCCACAGCGACGAGGGCCTGAACGACATGGTCTACAACCGCTGTGTCGGCACGCGCTACTGCTCCAACAACTGCCCGTACAAGGTGCGCCACTTCAACTTCTTCGGGTACTCGGACTACGAGACCGAGTCGCTGAAGCTGGCGAACAACCCCGACGTGACCGTCCGCACCCGCGGGGTCATGGAGAAGTGCACCTACTGCGTCCAGCGGATCAGCTCGGCACGCATCGAGGCGAAGAAGGACGATCGCAGCATCCAGGACGGGGAAGTCGTCTCCGCCTGCATGCAGGTCTGCCCGACCCAGGCGATCACCTTCGGCGACATCAACGACGAGGAGAGCCGCGTCGCGAAGCTCCGCCAGGAGCCGCACCACTACGCACTGCTCGAGGAGCTCGGCACCCGCCCGCGCACCACCTACCTCGCGAAGTTCACCAACCCCAACCCCGACCTCGGAGCCAGCTGAGTGTCGACGCAAGCTCCGCAAGCCGGCAAAGAGCGCGTGCTCGCACCGGGCCACGACCTGGCCTCGGTCACCGACAAGATCACCTCGATCGTCCTGAAGCGCGAGACCTCGCGCGGCTGGTACATCGGGCTCGGTCTCTCGCTCGTCTTCTGCGCGATCCTCTTGACGTCGATCGTCAAGCTGCTCGCCGAGGGCACCGGCATCTGGGGCCTCAACCAACCCGTCGGTTGGGGCTTCGCGATCATCAACTTCGTCT
>CAZDYS010000053.1:0-13406 GCA_964509445.1 uncultured Planctomycetaceae bacterium | reverse complement strand
CTGGCGCTTCTTCTTCAGGAGCTCGCGCGCGAGGCGCAGTCCCGCGCGCGTGTTCGTGTGGAACGGACCGACGCCACAGTAGGGGAGCTCGTCCAGCGGGACCTCCCAGGCGTCGTCGCCGAAGAGCACGACGTGCAGCGCGTCCTTCGGATAGCGCGTCGTGATCAGCTCGGTGAGCGCGAGCGCCACACGCTTCGCCGGCGTGATGCGGTCCTCGCCGTACAGGATCATCGAGTGGCTGACGTCGATCAGCAGCACGGTCGCGCAGGAGGAGTCGTGCTCGGTCTCGTAGACCTCCAGGTCCTCCTCCGTCACGGACAGGTCGTCGACTCCGCCCCGACGCACCGCGTTGGCGAGGGTCTCCGTCGCGGCGATCATCGAGACCGGATCCCCGAACTGGTAGGGACGCGTCTCCGGCAGGCGCTCGAGACCCTGTCCCGCGTGCGGCGTGCGGTGCTCTCCCGCCGAGTCCCGCGCGAGGTTCGCGAAGAGCGCTTCGAACGAGCCGCGGCGCAGGCTGCGTTCACCCTCCGAGGTCAGCTCGCTGCCCTCACCGCGCGGCGCCGGCCGGATCAGGTTCTGCTTCTCCAGCCAGTTCTTGAAGCGGTCGACGTCGAGCCGGTCGCCGAACAAGTTGTAGCGTTCGGCGATCTGTTCGAGCCACTCGAGCGCCTGGTCGACGTCGCCGTTCGACTGCAGGAGCAGCTGCTGGAACAGGTCCTTCAGCCGCTCCAGGAGGTCCTTCAGCTCGACGAGCCGCGGATCCAGGTACGCGTAGCGGTAGTCCATCAGGAGTGGAAGCTACGCACCATCTCCTCGAACGTGTCGCGGTAGCTCTTGCCGCCGACCTGGTCCTCCTTGGCGACCAGGCCTTCCTGGTGGAGCCCTTCGAGGACGAACTCCATCGCGGCGGCGAGCTCGGCGTTCGACCGGCTCCCGCTGGCGGGGTCGATCAGGTGCGCGGACGCCAGGTCCTCGAGCGAGGGCAGCGGCGAGAGGCGTGCGTAGAGCTCGTCGTCCGACGCGTCGTCGGAGAGGTCGACCGCGTTGCCCTGGCCGAACCAGGAGACGACGGGGGTCATCGCGTTCTCCTCGCTCTGCTCGTCCCGCGGCTGCAGAGACGACACGCAGCGCGCGAGGAAGACCGAGCGGGCGGCCTGCCCGACCACCTTCAGGGCGACCGTGCGCGGTCCCTCGCGCTCGCCCTCGTAGACGAGCTCGAGCTTGCCCGTGATCGCGGGCAGGGCGGCGACCAGGTCGGAGACGCGCGCGATGGCGCGGTCGGCGCCCGTCAGGTGCGCGCGGCGCTCCGCGTTGGAGAGCACGTTCTCGAGCAGCGCGATGGTCATGCGCGCGCTGACGCCGGAGCCCTGGTCCACCAGGTCCGACGAGCGCGCCTGGAAAGAGACCTCCTCGATCGTCTCGCGCAGGTACTCCGGCACGAGGACCGGCACGCCGTCCCGCTCCCGCCAAGCCTCCTGGTCGGTGATCGCGGCGCTCTCCTCGCGGCTCAGCGGATAGTGCGTGAGGATCTGGGAGGCGATCCGGTCGCGCAGCGGGGTGATGATGTTGCCCCGGTTGGTGTAGTCCTCGGGGTTGGCCGAGAAGGTCAGCGCCACGTCGAGCGTCAGGCGGATCGGGAACCCGCGGATCTGCACGTCGCCCTCTTCGAGGATGTTCAGCAGGCCGACCTGGATGCGCGCCTGCAGGTCGGGGAGCTCGTTGATCGCGAGGATGCCCCGGTTCGAGCGGGGCAGCAGCCCGTAGTGCAGGACCTCGGGGTCGTCGAGGGACAGCTTGCGCGAGGCCGCCTTGATCGGGTCGACGTCGCCGATCAGGTCCGCGACGCTGACGTCCGGGGTCGCGAGCTTCTCGTGGTAGCGCTTGGAACGGTGCAGCCACTCGATCGGCAGCGCGTCGCCCTCGCGTTCGACGCGTTCCCGGGTGCTGTCCAGGAGCGGCGCCAGCGGATCCTCGCGCAGCGGGCTCTCGGGGACCACCGGCACCCACTCGTCGAGCAACGCGGCGAGGGAGCGCAGGATCCGCGTCTTCGCCTGACCGCGCAGTCCGAGCAGGATGAAGTCGTGCTTCGAGAGGACCGCGTTGACGAGCTGCGGCAACACCGTGCGGTCGTAGCCGATCACGCCCGGCAGCACGGTCTCCTTCGCGCGGAGCTTCTCGATCAGGTTCTCACGCAGCTCGTCCTTCACGGAGCGCGACCGGTAGCCCGCGGCGCGCAGCTCCCCCAGAGTCTTCGGGTGGTTCATGGGCGTCAGTCTAGCCGGGAGCGGTGCGGACTCGATCCGTCGCTCCGCCACGTCCACCGGTCCGGACGTCGCGCGCTCGGCGTCCCCTGCGCGGAGACGAACTCGAACCTCGAACAAGGACGTCGACCACGTCTTCGCACCTAGGATACGAGCTGTCCGTGTCCCGCTCTCCCCGACCCCTCCGGCCCATGCCCTCGTTCCCGTCGTCGGTCTCCGCCCTCGTCCTTCCGTGCGCGGTCCGCCTCCTGTTCGCCGCCTCCGCGCCCGGTGCCGTCGCCCAGGACGCCGCCGCTCCGACGGTCTTGCCTCTGCCTCTCGAGCGGGTCGCGACCGGCGAAGAGGAGCACGCGCTTCCCGCGCAGCTCGCGATCGGCGTCGACTCTCCACGCGCCCGGCCGGTCGCGGAGAGCTTCGCGGAGTTCTGGTGGAGGTTGACCGGCGTCCGCGCGGTCCTCGGAGGCCTCGAGGGAGCGGACGTGCTGTTCGAGCTCGTGCCCGCCGGGGAGCAGGACGCGGAGCGCCACAGCGTCACGGTCGGAGACAGCGTGCGCGTCGAGGCGGGGGCCCCGGCCGGGCTGGCCCGCGGCGCCGCTTCGCTGCTGCAGCTCGCGCGCGCCTCGGAGGACGGCTGGCGGATCCCGCGCGTCACGATCGAGGACGCCCCCGACTGTGCGTTCCGCGCGGTGCTCGTCGACGTGGCGCGCCAGCCGCACTCGATCTCGACGCTGCGGTCCGTCGTCGACCTCCTGTTCCTCTACAAGGTGCGGTACCTGCACCTGCACCTGACGGACGACCAGTCGTTCACGTTCCCGTTCGCTCCCGTGACGGATGCGCTGCCCGACAACCGCGCGATCCCGCTGGCGGAGTGGCGCGCGCTCGTGGCCTACGCCGAGGCCCGTGGCGTCACGATCGTCCCGGAGCTCGACCTGCCGGGGCACTCGACGCAGCTCAAGCGGTCGGGCTATCTCGAGGACCCCACGCCCGAGGACGGCCTCACGGACCGGGACGTCGCGCACCCGGTCAACCACGCGCGGATCTTCGCGATTGTGGACGCGATGCTCGAGGTCTTCTCCACGTCCCCGTACTTCCACATCGGAGGAGACGAGTCCGGGGCGCGCGAGGCGCTGATCCCGTTCCTGGCGGCGGCCAACGCGCACCTGCGCGGCAAGCCCGCGGGCGAGCGACGCCGGTTGATGGTCTGGGAGGGCTTCGGCGGACGACCGGACGTGCTGCCCGCCACGGGGGACGACCGCATCGTCGTCTTCGCCTGGGAGTCGGCCTACAACCCGCCCTGGAACCTCCTCGACGCGGGCTACGAGATCGTGAACGCGAGCTGGAAGCCGCTCTACGTCGTCGGGGGCGGCACGCCGCGCTATCCCCACATCGGCGGACGCTTCTGGTCGGCCGACGAGATCCACGCCTGGGATCGCACGCAGTTCTGGCACTGGCAGGCGGGCACGCCGGTGTTCGAGGACCGCGGTCCGGGCGACGAGCGGACCGACGACGGCATCTGGAACGCTCCCACCGCGCAGCATGGACAGATCGTCGGCGGCGAGCTCCTGTTCTGGGAGCAGCGCGAGCACACCGTGCTCACCGAGGCGTTCGACCGCGTCGCCGCTCTGTCGGAGAGGCTGTGGTCGGGGAACCGCCCGGGTGCCGCGGATCCGGTCGGCTTCCGTCGGCGTCTCGAGGCCGTGGGGGAGCGCGTGCGCGCGCTGGTCCAGCCGGTGCGCATGACGGTGCGCGGCGACTTCGACCCCGAGCACCCGACCGCTCGCGACCACCTGTGGATCCACGGAGAGGCGAGCGTCGCCTGCAGCCCTTCCGCCGGACTCGCGGGCGCGATTCGCGTGACGCGCGACGGGTCGACACCCACCTTCGACAGCGAGCGCTACGAAGAGCCGCTCTCGATCGCCGGGAACCAGCACGTCGTGGCGCAGCTGTTCGTCGACGGGCAGCCGGTCGGAGCGCCCGCGCGCGTCCTCGTCGACGACGCGCCGGCGCGCGTCCGTGCACGCTGGTTCGACCTCCCGAGGCACGCGCTCGCGGAGGTTCCCGACTTCCGGGATCGGACGACCTGGAAGCCGTACGCCAAGAACCTCTTGCCGGTGCTGCGCGGGCCGTACCGGACGGCGGAGCCCGTCGGGCAGGACCTGGAGGCGACCTTCGTGGTCCCGGAGGAGCGCGCGGGGGAGCACGTGTTCCGGCTGCAGACGCGGGACGGCCGAGCGCGCCTGTTCCTCGACGGCGCGCCTCTCCTGGGTCCGTCCGACCCCAGCGAGGAGCAGCTCTTCGCCACCCTCGACCTCGCTGCCGGGCGCCACGCGCTGCGCGTCCACCACGCCGGGGGAGCGATCAGCCCGGTCCTCCTCGTGGCGGTCCAGCGGCCCGGGGACGACGGGTTCCGGGAGATCAGCGGTCTGCTCGAGGAGATCCCTCGCGGGACGGAGCCGGAGGAGCTTCGCGCGCTCGACGCTCCGGTCGACCTCCTGGGCGACGGACTCGCGCCCTGGACGTTCGTGACGCGCTCGCTGGCGCCGCTGGAGGAGGTCGCCTCGCTGACGGAGGACGGCGTGCTCCGCATCGCGGGACGACCGGACGGCTACCTCGTGACCGACCGCTGGTACCGGGACTACCGACTCGACCTGGAGTGGCGCTGGCCGGAGCCCGAGCGAGCCGGCAACGGCGGCGTGCTGGTGCACGTGTCGACGCCGAAGCTCTTCTACGGCTGGCCGCGCTCGCTCGAGGTCCAGCTGCAGAACGGGCGGGCCGGAGACTTCTGGACGATCGGGGAGGACGTCGACGTGCTGGTCGAACAGGCGGAGGAGCGTCGCGTTCTGCGGCGGCCCGACAACCTGCACGCGCACCGTCGCATCGCGAGGCTCGTGGACGGCGCCGAGCGTCCGCTGGGAGAGTGGAACCGGCTGACCGTGCTCTGTTGCGGGGGCGAGGTCGTGGTCCGCGTCAACGGCGTCGAGGTCAACCGCGGCCTGCGCGGGACCGAGACCGAGGGGGCCATCGCGCTCCAGTCCGAAGGGGCGCCGATCGAGTTCCGGAACGTGCGGCTCTCTCCGCTCGTGGTCACCGCGCGCTGAGCCGCGGCCGCCGACCCTCGGACTCCGAGCGCCGGCGGCCGTCCCGAACGCTCAGTTCGCGAACAGCGCGCGCACGCCCAGCCGGAGCGTCCCGGCCTCCGCCCACGTCCCCGTGAGCGTGTCCACCTCGAACAGCCGCCCGTCCTCCGTCGCGACGCTGATCGTCGCGGTCCCGGGCAGGAACGCTCCGCAGTCCTCCTGCACGCCCGCGAGAGCCGTCGCGTTCAGCTGCGTCGTCGCTCCCGTGCCGAGGTCGATGCGGTAGAGGAAGCCGCTCGAGAGGCCGTAGGCCGTCGTCGCGTCCGCGGGATCCCCCACGAGGAGCCGGTAGGGGGGGACCGTCAGGTTCTCCACCACGTTCGAGGGGCTGTCGGGCGAGACCCAGTAGAGGTTGCTGCCGTCCCGCAGGCCGAGGAGGTCGCGCGCCGCGTCGTACAGGAGGTCGTCGGCGCGGACGCCGACCGGCTGGCCGCCGACCCAGGTCGTCTCTCCGGTTTCGGGGTCGACCGCGTAGACGAAGCTTCCGTCGACGGCGAAGACCGTCCCACGCGCCTCGGCGTCGACGGCCGAGACGAACGGGCGATCCCACAGGCCGCCGATCGAGCGGAGCGAGCTGACGCCGCGCAGATCGCACAGCTCGACCAGCGGTTGGTCACGCTGCGCAACGCGGAACGCGCCACTCTCCGTGCCGGCGGCGATCGCGGTCGCATCGAGCACGTCGAGCCAGATCACCCGGTCGCTGAGCTGCTGCGTCGGCGTGAAGGACACGACCACGTCGTAGAAGCTGGTGGACCCGCCGCCCTCGTCCACGCGCTGGGTGCCGACGCCGATCAGCGCTCCGCGCGCGTCGTTCCAGGCCAGGTCCTCGAAGAGGTAGGAGACGCCTCCGGTCGTCCGCAGCTGCTGCGAGCGGAAGATGGTCACGCGGTCGTCCGGGCTGAAGGCCCGCGGCTGCACCAGCAGGGTGAGGTTGCGCTCGCGCTCGTAGCCGTAGATGGTGCCCGTCGTCTGGTCGATCGCGAGCTGCGTGGAGTAGAGGAACTCCACCGACGGGACCGGGGTCCGGCTCGCATCGTCCCGGTCGAGCTCGACGAGCAGGTCGACGCCGCCGTCGATCACCGAGATCCCGTAGAGCGTTCCGAGGGCCGGGTCGTAGACCAGCGACTCGATCCTGTCGGTCCCGAGGCTGCCGATCGCCGTGAACGTGCGAGCGGAGGCGTCGAGCCGCACGAGCTCGTTGTTGAGCACGTCGACCGCGTAGGTCTCCCCGGTCAGCGGGTCGAGCGTCAGCGACCCGAGCCGGCGAGAGAGTACGGCGCGGCGCTCCAGCGTCCCCGCCGGCCAGGTGCCGGTCAGTTCGACGAGCTCGCCGCCCTGGGTCAGGCCGAACAGGCGGCCGGAGTCCTGGTCGAACGCGATGTCGTTGATGTCGCTCGCGCTCGTGAAGAGCGCCACCTCGGTGATCGCCTGCGTGTTCAGGTCGATGTCGAGCAGGCTCCCGGCCGAGGGGCGGATCCCGAAGAGCGTGCGCGTCGCGGCGTCGAACGCCAGGCCGTGGACCGTGGCGAGCGCCGGCGCCCGGAAGAGCTCGGTCGCGATGCCCGTGTCGGGATCGATCGCGTACAGCACGCCCTCGGAGCCAACGCCCTCGAGGCCCAGCAGCACGTCGGTCGTGGGGTCGAACGCGAGCGCGCGGACCTTCGCGCTGAGGCCGATCACCGTCGCCTCTCCGGTCGCGGGGTCGATGGAGCTCAGCTCTCCGCGCGTGCTGTTCGCGATGCGCGTCCCGAACAGGAGCCCGCGGCCGCGGTCGAAGGTCAACGTGTCCGGCAGGACGCCGGCCTGGGCGACCTGCCGGACGCTCCCGCCGCTCTCGACGCGCAGGAGGACCTCACGCCCGAAGTCGTGCGTGTAGAAGCGGTCACGAGCGGAGTCCAGGGCGAGGGCGATCGTCCCCGCGTAGCCGGCCACCCCCAGGTCGGTGCACGGGGTGACGGCGGCGGTCCGCGCGTCGACGACGGCCACCTGTCCGGACCTCGTCAGGGCACCGACGGCGGTGCTGTGGTTGGCGCCGGCTCCGCCAGCAGAGCCGCCGCCGCCGGAGCAGGCGGTCGCGGTGAGGGAGAGGGCCAGGAAGAGGGTGCGGTGCGTCTGGGAGAGCTTCATGGAATCGAAGGGAGGGATGCCGGCGGTGGGGGGCTCAGGCCCCCGGAACGCCTCGGAGAGGCCGTTCTTTGGCCTCGTCCCTCCCCGCGGATCCCGTCCGTCGATCCCCCGGAGAATCCTCGGATTCCCCGGAGAGGGTCGAGCGGGTCAGCGCCCGCCCATCTCCCGGTAGAGCCGCAGGTACTCGTCCGCCTCCTCGGTCCGCCCCCAGGTCCGGTAGAGGTTCTGCATGCGCGCGAGCACGTACTGCCGCTGCGGGTGCCCGTCCGGATAGGTCTTGCGGCAGATCTCGAGCGCGTGGAGCAGGAGTGGCTCGGCGTCCTCGAACGCCTCGCGCTCCATCAGGCACAGGGCGAGCAGCGCCTCGGACTCGCCGATGTGCACGTTGTCCTCGGGGAGGGCGCCGCGTCGCAGGCGCAGCGCCTCCTGGAGAACGACCTCCGCCTCGTCGTGGCGACCGGTGTCGATGTAGCAGCGCGCGGTCACGTCCAGCGGGAACGCGCGCTCCGGATGGTCCTCCGGGTAGACCAGGTCCTGGATGCGCTGGCACTCCAGCGAGTACTCGAGTGCCCCGTCGACGTCGCCCACGGTCTTCGAGAGGATCGAGAGCGAGTGCAGCGTCCGCGCGACGCTCTCGCTCTCCGGTCCGAAGATCTCCTCGTACCAGCCGAGGAGCTCCAGGCTCGTCTCGCGCGCGACGTCGAACTGCTGGTCGTAGGCCTGCGCCGCGGAGAGGCCGGAGAGGATGTTGACCACGGTCGATCGCTTCTCGTCGCCGAGGTTGTCCGTCGCGATCGCGAGCGCACGTTCGAACAGCGGGATCGCCTGCCGCGGCTGGCGCAGGCCGGTGTTGAGCATCGTCGCGAGCGAAGAGAGCGTCGACGCGACGTCGAGGTGGTCCGGTCCCAGGACCTCCTCGCGAATCGCCAGGGCCGCGCGGAAGTTCTCCTCCGACGCGGGGAACCGACCGAGCTCCCAAAGGACCATGCCCAGGCTGTGGTGCGCGGCGGCCGTCTGGGGATTGGAGGCGCCGAACAGCTCCCGCGCGCCCTCGAGGTACGCGAGCAGGAGCTCCTCCGCCTCCTCGAGGCGGCCGGCCTCCTCCAGGGACAGGGCGAAGTCGTGCATGGCGCCGAGGCGCCGGGGATGGTCCTCGTCGAGGTGGCGCACGGTGATCTCGTAGACCGCACGGGACAGCTCCAGCGCACCGGCGTCGTCTCCTTGCTCGAAGCGAACGCCGGCGAGCGTGCGCATCGCCGACACGAGGTCCGGGTCCTCGTCGTCGAGGTGCTCGCGGCGAATCGCGAGAACCTCCTCCGCGAGCTGCAGGGCCTCGTCGAAGCGGTCCCGCGTCTGCTGCAGGACCGCGAGGGTGCTCTTCGGGAACGACGCCTCCAGGCTGCGCGCACCGTGTCGTCGCTCCTGGAGAGCGAGCGCTTCGCGGACGTTCGTCTCCGCGTCCTCGTACGCGCCGAGCAGCGTCTGGGCGGCCGCGAGGGCGTTCAGGAGGTCCGGCAGGGCGGGGTGGTCCTCGTCTCCCGTGCCGCGCACGAGGGTGAGCGCCTCCTCGATCGTCGCCCGGCTGTCCTCGAAGTCGCCGGCCTGGCGCTCGAGCCGCCCCAGGCGGAAGAGGGCCGCGGCCTGTTCGTCGGCGTCCCCGACCTCACGGTGGAACGCGAGCGCCTCCGCGAGCAGCGGCTCGGCGTCCGCATAGAGCCCGAGGTTCCCGTACACGCGTCCCATGGTGGCGGTCAGGCGCGCCCGCAGGCGCGGTTGATCGGCCAGCTCGCCGCGGATGTTGCGCACGCCACGGTCGAGCAGCGTGCGGGCGGTCACCTCGGCACCCCAGTCGGAGGACGTGTCCGGTACCTCGAACAGCTCGACCAGGAACTCGGTCACGCGGTCCGCCGCCTCGGCGTTCTCCTCGGCCAGCTCGCGCTGCTCGCGCTCGGCGTCCCAGCCGGCGCGCGCGTCCAGGAACTGGAGGGTGCTCACCGTGGCCCCGGCCGCGAGAGCCACGAAGGCGAACAGCACCCCGGCCACCAGCGCGCGGTTCCTGCGTGCGAACTTCACGAGCTGGTAGGTGCTGCTCGGGGGACGCGCGAGGATCGGCTCGTCGGCGAGGTGGCGGCGGATGTCGGTCGCGAGCTCCTCCGCGGAGCCGTAGCGACGCTCCTTCTCGCTCGCGAGCGCTTTGCCGACGAGGATCTCGACGTCCCCGCGCAGGCGGCGGTCGCGGCTGCCCAGGGTCGTCGGCTCGTCCTCGGAGATCTTCCGTGCGGCCTCGGGCAGCGGCAGCGCGCCGACGTCGTGGGGCAGCTCGCCGCACAGGAGCTCGTAGGCGATCACGCCGAGCGCGTAGACGTCCGAGCGCGCATCGAGCGCCGCGGGATCCCCGGAGACCTGCTCGGGGCTCATGTAGGGAAGCGTGCCGACCAGCTCCCCCGCGCGCGTGAAGACCGTGGTGGTCGAGAGGTCGGAGTCGGTGACGCGCGCCACGCCGAAGTCGAGCACCTTCGGGTGTCCGTCCTCCGTGACGAGCACGTTCGCGGGCTTCAGGTCGCGGTGGACGACGCCTTTCTGGTGCGCGTGGTGCACCGCGTCCGCGATGCGTGCGACCAGACGCAGGGACTCGTCGATGCCGAGCGACCGTTCGCGGGCGAACCGGTGCAGCGGGAGGCCCTCGACCCGCTCCATCGCGAAGAACGGCTGCGGACCGCTGCCCGCGTCCGCCGTCCCGGCCTCGTAGATCCGAGCGATGCCCGGATGGTCGAGCCAGCCGAGCACCTGCGCCTCGTGCTCGAAGCGCCGCAGCAGGGCGGGCGTCGCGAGCCCCGGTCGGATCACCTTCAGCGCGACGAGTCGGTCGGGGCTCTCCTGGCGCGCCTCGTAGACGACGCCCATGCCACCGGCTCCGATGACCGAGCGGATCGCGTAGCTCCCGATCCGCTCGGGCACGTCGGCCGGGAGGTGGTCGGCCTCGAGACGCTCGAGCTCTCCGGCGACCGCCGCCTCGGCGGCATCCAGCGCGTCGCTGTTCTCGTGGGCGACCAGGGAGGAGACCTCGGCCAGGAGCTCCTCGTCGTCTCCGCAAGCCTCGACCAGGAACGCGGCGCGCTCCGCCTCCGGTCGGTCCACGGCGAGCCGGAACAGCTCGACGACGCGGTCGTGACGGTCTGCGCTCAACCCGCGAGCTCCCGCCCGAACCACGCGCGCGCGAAGCGCCAGTCGTCCTCCACGGTGGTCTCGGACACGCCCAGGGCAGCCGCCGTCTCCGGGATCGTGAACCCGCCGAAGAAGCGCAGCTCCACGACTCGCGCCTGCCGCTCGCTGCGGCGACCGAGCTTCTCGAGCGCCTCCTCGAGCGCGAGCACGTCCGTCTCCGCCGCCCGCCCGTCGACCAGGAGCGCGCTCGACAGCGTCACGGGTTGCGCCCCGCCGCCGCGCTTGTCCGCCTGGCGGGCGCGGGCGTGGTCGACGAGGACCCGTCGCATCGCCTGGGCGCTGACCGCGCGCAGGTGCCCCGGGTTCTTCCAGGCGACGCCGCTCTGGCGCAGGACGCGCAGGTACGCCTCGTGCACGAGGGCCGTGGGCTGCAGCGTGTGCCCCGCTCCCTCGCGCCCGAGGAAGCCCGCGGCCAGAGCGCGCAGCTCGTCGTAGACGAGCGGAACGAGCTCTTCGGCGCGACCTCGTTCGGCGTCCTCGGCGGGGTCCATGGGCCCACCATAGGTGAAGGAGGCGCGTTCTGCCCGCGACCGGACGTACACTGGGCCGGGCAGGCGCGCGTGCCTGCGGATCCGAGTCCCGCGAGATCACGAGGAGGAACGATGCAGGCGGTCCGACAAGTCCTGGCAGAGCTGAAGAAGAAGGGCGACCCCAAGCGGATCGAGCTCTTTCGCAAGCACGGCGCCAAGGGCGACCTGTTCGGGGTCACCGTCGCGGACCTGAAGAAGGTCGCGAAGACGATCAAGGGCGAGCAAGAGCTGGCCTGCGCGCTCTACGACACCGGCAACGGCGACGCGATGTACCTCGCCGGCATGGTCGCGCAGGGCTCGCAGATGACGAAGCGCGAGCTGGACTCCTGGGCGCGCAAGGCGACCTGGCAGATGATCTCCGAGTACACGGTCCCCGGCGTCGCGACGGAGAGCAAGCACGCGCGCGACCTGGCGATGAAGTGGATCCGCGCGAAGAAGGAGTCCGTCGCGAGCTCCGGCTGGTGCACCTACGCCGGGATCGTGACCGTCACCCCGGACGAGGAGCTGGACCTGGAGGAGGTCGAGGCCCTGCTCGACGAGGTGGAGGAGAGCATCCACGGCGCGGCGAACCGCGTGCGCTACACGATGAACGGCTTCGTGATCGCCGTCGGCTCCTACGTGCTGCCGCTCCAGAAGCGTGCCAAGGCCGTGGCGAAGAAGATCGGCAAGGTCGACGTCGAGATGGGCGGCACGAGCTGCAAGGTGCCGCTCGCCACGGAGTACATCGCCAAGGTCGAGAAGGCCGGCCGCGCCGGCAAGAAGCGCAAGACCATCAAGTGCTGAGGGATCCGCGCCGGCGGACGAAGGTTCGGCGACTCCACCGCTGACCTCTCCCGGGAGAGCACCTATCTTCCGCTCGCCGCCCGAAGACCGCTCCGGCGCACCGCGCCCGCCCGACATGGAAACCTCCGAAGCGATCCGCACCCGTCGCACCCTCAAGGTCCTGGCCGATCCGGCCCAGCCGTTCCCCGTCGACGACGGGGCCCTGGAGCCGCACCTGGCGGAGCTGCTCGAGCTCGCGAGCTGGGCGCCGTTCCACAAGCCGGCCGACGACGCGCACCGGGGAGGCCCGCTCGACTCGGCCGTCCCGTGGCGCTTCACGGTCCTGCCGAGCTCGAGCTGCCGTTCCCTCGTCGCCTGGGTCGACCGCGAGGGCGTCCAGATGGGCAAGATGAGCCACATGCTCTCCGCCGCCAGCGCGTGCCTGGTCGCGACCTGGCTGCCGGACCCCGCCGAGGGTCTGGGCTTCCAGGAGTTCGAGCCGACGCTGCGGAACATGGAGCACATCGCGGCCGCCTCGGCCGCCGTGCAGAACCTGCTCCTCGCGGGCACGGACCGGGGGTTCGAGACCTACTGGTCCACCGGGGGCCTGTTCCGGACGGAGAAGGTCTACGACAAGCTCGAGATCCCCCGCGTCGAGGTCCTGCTCGGATCGATCTTCCTTTTCCCGTCGGACACCCGCGGCGTGCCCGCGTTCCCCGGGGCCCTGCGCGAACGACGCGGCGGAATCGAGAGCTGGTCGCGCGTCGTCCGTCTCTGAGCCGCCGGCGCCGGCGGGCTCCCATAGGCGCCCGCTATCACAGGCATCGCCCCTAGGAATTGGGCGCCGGCGTCGTGGGGAGCTAGCTTCCTCGGACCGGCGGGCACCGTCGCGCATCCGACCGTGGGGCGGCTGCGAAGGACCGCCCGGCTGACGCACTCTCGAACAAGACAGCGGTCCCACCGCGATCCTCGACGAACCACGCGGTCGCTCGAAGCCAACCCCACCCAACCCTACCGAAGACGATGAAAACGCACTTTTCCACCGCTCTCACGGGTCTGACGCTGCTCGGCGTCAGCTCCTGTGCCTTTGCCCAGGGAGGCGAGCCGCATCCGACGCCCGGCGTCTCCGCCGACCTCTCCAAGTGCCCGGTGATGGGACATGGTGCGGCGGAAGTCGTCGCCGAGGAGAAAGACGACATGAGTTACCTGGAGTGGTGGCCGAACCAGCTCGACCTGCGCGTGCTGCACCAGAACTCGGCCCAGGCCGATCCGCTGGGAGGGACCTTCGACTACGCCGAGGAGTTCGCGAAGCTCGACCTCGACGCGCTGAAGAAGGACGTCATGGCGGTCCTGACGGACTC
>CAZDYS010000052.1:0-13430 GCA_964509445.1 uncultured Planctomycetaceae bacterium | reverse complement strand
AAGGCAGCGCCTCGACGACCCCCGGCAGCTCGTCCGCGGTCACGTTCAGCTCGACCATCGCGCGACCGCGCGCCTCGATCACCGCGGACAGACAGAGCGCGAGGTCCTCGATGGCCGCGCGCTTCGTCGGGTCGTCGAGCGCCCGCGGGTTCGCGTAGAACCGCGTGGAGGAGCGCATCAGCGTGTCGGCGATGCGCAGTCCGTTGGCCGCCAGGGTCGCGCCCGTCGCCGTGTTGTCGACGATCACGTCGGCGTCCTCCGGCGGGAAGACCTCCGTGGCGCCGTAGGTGCGGACGAAGCGCCCCTCGAGCTCCCGCCGCTGGATCCAGGCGCGCGCCAGGCGCTCGTACTCCGAGGCGACGATCAGGGGGCGCCGCGGGAGCGCGTCCCCTTCGAAGAGGGCCTCCGGGGCCGCGGCGACGAGGCGCACGGGGTCGAGGCCGGTGTCGAAGAGCTCGACCAGGTCGAGCTCCTTCTCGGCGACCCAGTCGGCACCGGCGAAGCCGGCGTCGCGGGACCCCGCGGCCAGCATCTCGACGATGTTCTGGGGCTTGAGCAGCTTCGTCTCGAAGCCCTCGATCGAGAGCGTCGGCCGGTAGCCGCGGGGTCCGGTGCGGACCTCGACGCCGGCTTCCGCCAAGAGCGCGAGGACGCCTTTCTGGATGCGGCCCTTCGGGAGGGCCAGGCGAGTGGGTTGAGTCGGTTTCACGGGGAGAGGCTCCTTGAGGGGAGAGACCGCTCGGCGACCGACACGTCCAGAAACGACGACGCCGACCGCGAGGGGTCGGCGTGGGCTCGTCCGTTCTCTACGACGCAGCGCTCATCCGACCCGCGAGGGGGGATGGTGGTGCGACGTATGGGAGAAGGGGCGAAGAGTCATTGCGAGAGAGACGTTAAGGGCGTGCCGCGCGTGCGACAAGCCCCGACCGCGAGCGATTGCGTTCGGATCTCGTGTGCAGATCCGGTTCCCGAACGCGGACGGACGCGGCGATCTCCGGTCTAATGACCGACCCGGCGGATCGTCCCGGGCTCGTTCGACTTCGACCATGCACAGGACCTCGCTCTCCCTCCTCTCGCTCGCTCTGGGCGGTGCTCTCCTCGGCTGCGCGCAGCCGCTGCGCTCCCCGGAACCGGCCCCGCTCGCGCTGCGCGTGACGCAGGACCCGGTCGAATCCGCTCCCAGCGACGGGACCTCGCGTGGCCCCACCCGTCGCCCCGACCCGGACCGCATGTCGCTGCTCTCGATCTTCGGCGACGTGAAGGAGGACCCGGAGTCGACCTGGACCCGGATCGACGTCGAGGTGCCCACGCTGCTCTCTCCCTACCGCGACGACGACCTGATGATCCGCGAGCTCGGCGAGGCCCGCATCAGCGTCCAGTTCGGCGAGAAGCGCTTCACCGAGCCCAACGCGGTCTTCCACCAGACCTCGTTCCCCGCCGGGCACCTCTGGCTGCACAAGCCCGGCTCCTGGTTCGTGCACTGCAAGGGCCTGGCGGAGCCCGGGACCGAGACGCGTCGCTTCGAGCTTCCCTACGTCGCCATCCCGAACCCCTCGAAGGAGGAGGTCGTGTCCGCGCAGTTCGGGCGCGAGGCCACCAAGCCCGCCTACCACGCGGAGACCGTGACGGAGGAGTGGGAGGAGATCCTCTCGTTCCGCACGCGCTGGGCCGGCGTCCACGCGGTGACGATCACGGTGCGCGGCGGGGACCTGCGGATGCGCTTCGGCGGCAAGCCGGAGCACAAGCGTCAGGGCATCGCCTACGACCTCTTGCTGGAGAACCAGCTCTACGTCTTCGAGGGACCGACGCTGCCGCTGGCCTCCGTCTGGGCCCGCTCGGAGGCGGACGAGGTCGTCGTCAACATCGTCAGCTACCGCACGCACTGAACCCCAGGCGCCGAGGCGCCAGCGGATCCCCATGCAGCTCTCCTCCTCGCTCCTGTTCGCCCCGCTCCTCCTGTCCGCCTGTGCGCACATGCCGCAAACCGCCGAACCGGAACCCGTGCGCCCGATCCTGATCGCCACCTGGCCGTTCGGGCAAATGGCGACCGACCTCGGCCTCGAGACGATGCAGAACGGCGGCTCCGCGCTCGACGGCGTGGAGCAGGGGATCCGGCGCATCGAGGAGCTGAGCTGTGACGGCTCGGTGGGCCTGGGGGGCCGACCCAACGCCGCGGGCTACCCGCAGCTCGACGCCTGCATCATGAACGGGCCGGACCACGCCGCCGGCAGCGTCGCGGGCCTCGAGGGGATCGTGCACCCGATCACCGCCGCGCGGCGCGTGATGGACAGCTCGCGTCACGTGATGCTGGTCGGGGAGGGCGCGCGCTGGTTCGCGCTGGACCACGGCGTGGAGTCGGTCGACGTGGCCGAGCTGGATGCGCGCAAGCGTGCCTGGCTCGCGCGCGACCGCGAGGCCGCGTCGGAGCCGACCGGCGAGCGGGGCCACGACACGATCACGGTGCTCGTCCTGGACGAGAACGGCGACCTGGCCGGGGGCTGCTCGACGAGCGGTTCCGGCGGCAAGCTGCCCGGACGGGTGGGGGACTCGCCGATCCTCGGCGCCGCGCTCTACGTGGACAACGAGGTCGGAGCGGCCGGTGCGACCGGCCTCGGGGAGAACGTGATGCGTCACTGCGCGAGCGTGAAGATCGTCGAGCGCATGCGGGCCGGCCTCAGCCCGCAGGAGGCCTGCGAGGCGGTCCTGCACGAGATGGCCCGCATCGATCCACAGGGTTACGAACTCGCGGTCTCCTTCCTCGCGATCGACAAGCAGGGGCGCACGGGGGCCGCCACGTCGAGCACGGGCTTTCCCTACGCCGTGACGACGCCGGAGAAGAGCGAGGTGCTGCGGGTGGAGCCCGTCGCGCGGCGCTGAATCGGGAGAGCTGGGAATCCGGGGTTTCCTCTTGCCGGAAAAGGAAGTGAGCGCTTACAAAACGATGGAGGAGCGCGTCGCGCGCTCTCGAACCACGGATCCCGGAGAGGAGGTGCCTCCCATGAAGCTCATCTGTCTCGTTCCCCTGCTCGCTCTGGCCGCCTGCGTGACCCCGACCCAGGAGCCCGCCCGCGACGCTCCGCGCGAGAAGCCGGTGACCGGTCTCACGGTCGGAACCTACGACTCCCGCGCGATCGCGGTCGCCCACGCGCGCTCGGAGACCTTCACGACCTACCTCAGCGAGCAGTTCGAGGACCTGCGGCGTGCGCTCGACCGCGCGCGGGCGGCCGGAGACGAGGAGTTCGCCGAGGTGCTCGAGGCCCTGGGGCCCGAGAAGCAGCGCGGCCTGCACGAGCGCGCGTTCGGCACGGCGCCCGTCGACGACCTGATCGAGTCCCTCGCCGAGCACCTGCCCGAGCTGGCGCGCGAGCAGGGAGTCGACCTGATCGTGAACCGCTGGCAGATCACCTGGCAGGACCCGGACGTCGAGCTCGTCGACGTGACCGAGGCTCTCGTGGAGGTCTACGAGCCGACTCCCGAGACGCGCCGGATCGTGCGCGAGCTGATCGCGTCCGAGCCGGTCGAGGGACCGCTCGATGAGCACTAGCCGCCACGGGGCGAGGAGCGACTGATGCCGCGTCCGAACCGGCTCCCGGAGCAGCGCCGGGAGCTCGTCCCCGTCCTCGCGCAGACCTTCGCGGACCTCGGCTACCGCCGCACGACCACGGCGGCGCTCGCCGGTGCCTGCGGCGTGCGCGAGAACATCCTCTACCGGCTCTGGCCCGACAAGCGACGCATGTTCGTCGCGGCGCTCGACCACGTGTACGAGGAGTCCGAGCGCGTCTGGAGCGGGCTCCTGGAGGACGAGCTCGACGGCGTCACGGCGGCCGAGCGCATCCTGCTCTTCGAGTCCGAACACCACGGCGAGCACGGCCTGTACCGGATCGTGTTCGCGGGGCTCTCGGAGACGGACGACCCCGAGGTGGCCGCTGCGCTCAAGCGTCTCTACGGTCGCTTCCAGCGGTTCGTGGAGCGTCAGGTCCGCGACCACTTCACCGAGCGCGAGGTCGAGGCCGAGGCGCGCTCGGTCTCCTGGGCGATCCTGGGGCTCGGGACCGTCGCCAGCATCGGGCGCGAGCTCGGCCTGCTCTCGCGACCGGCGCGCAAGCGACTCCTGGCGGGCATCGGCGGCGAGCTCCTGCGGTCGCGGCTCGGCGGGCGCTGACAGCCGCCGGGTTCCTGGGAGGAGCGCCCCCGCTCGCACGCTATCCTCCGGGCATGAAGAGCCTCCTCCTCTGCCTCTCCCTGGCGTGCGCCGCTCCGGCCGCTGCGCTCCAGGCGACGGAGCCCGACACCTATCCCAACGCCCACCTCCTGGTCGACTCCTCCTGGGTCACGGAGCACCACGCGGAGCCCGGGGTCGTCCTGGTCGACGTGCGCGAGGCCGCGGCCTACGCGGCCGGGCACCTGCCCGGCGCCGTGAGTCTCCCCCGCGCGGTCTCCTTCGATCCGAAGCGATCCGGGGACCGCGTCCCGAAGGCCCTGTTCGAGAAGGAGCTGTCGGCACGCGGCATCGCGCCCACGGACCACGTCGTCCTCTACGACGGAGGCCGCAGCACCGAGGCCCCGCGCGTCTTCTGGACCTTCGAGTCCTTCGGGCACGCGAAGGTGTCCGTGCTGGACGGCGGGTCGGCCCGCTGGGTGGCCGAGGGGAACGAGCTCGTGAAGGAGGCGCCCGAGCGCACGCCCACGACCTACGCGTTCGGCAAGGCGCCCGAGCGGATGTCGACCAAGGACGAGATCCTCGCCGGCCTCGACACGCCGGAGACCTGCGTGGTGATCGACGCGCGCTCCGCCGGGGAGTACGCGGAGGCGCACGTTCCCGGAGCGCTGCACATCGAGTGGCTCGAGAACTTCACCGACGAGGAGGTGCCGGTGTTCCTCCCGGCCAAGGAGCTCGCGCAGCTCTACGCGGAGCGGGGCGTGGTCAAGGACCACCGCGCCCACGCCTACTGACGCTCGGGCCAGAGGTCGTCGGTGACGTACCTCGCCTTGCGCTTGCTCGACATCGCGGAGCCCAAGAACTACGACGGTTCCTGGCGCGAGTGGTCCAGCGACGAAGCGCTTCCCCAGGAAAAGTAGCCCGCGTTCCTCGGGCGGGTCTCGAAGGACGAGGCCCGCTCGGCCCTCTCGACTCCTTCCTCGACCGCGAACCCCCGTCCGTCCCTCGTCCTCGATTCCATGCTGCACCGGTTCCTGATCGCGCTCTCGCTCCTCGGCTCGCCCTCCCTCGCCCAGGTCGACGCGTCCAGCGAGGACGCGCCGCCGCCGGACGAGGAGCGCACGCACCGCGTCTCCGACGCCGTCACGATCGGCGGCCAGCGCGTGCCCTACGAGGTCACCCTCGGGACCCAGCCGGTGTGGGACGCCGACGGCGAGGAGATCGCCTCGATGTTCTTCACCTACTACGAGCGCAGCGACGTGGAGGACCGCACCGCACGGCCGCTCGTGTTCTCCTTCAACGGGGGACCCGGCTCGGCCTCGATCTGGATGCACATCGCCTACACCGGCCCGCGCGTGCTCAAGATCGACGACGAGGGCTATCCGGTGCAGCCCTACGGCATCGAGGAGAACCCGCACTCGATCCTCGACGTGGCCGACATCGTGTACGTGGACCCGGTGAACACGGGCTTCTCGCGCATCGTGGGCGAGGCCGACCGCGCGCAGTTCTTCGGCGTGAACGAGGACGTCGCCTACCTCGCGCGCTGGATCGACACCTTCGTCACGCGCCGGGGACGCTGGACGAGCCCGAAGTACCTGATCGGGGAGTCCTACGGGACGACGCGCGTGTCGGGGCTCGCCGCGCGGCTGCAGGGCTCGCAGTGGATGTACCTGAACGGCGTCGTGCTGGTCTCGCCCACGGGGCTGGGGATCGACCGCGAGGGACCGGTGGGGGACGCGCTGCCCTTGCCCTACTTCGCCGCGACGGCCTGGTACCACGGGCAGCTCGAGGAGGACCTGCAGGGCCGTGCGCTCGAGGATCTCCTGAGCGAGGTCGAGGCCTTCACGCTCGATCGACTGCTGCCGGCGCTGGCGCGAGGCGGTGCGCTCGCCGAGGCCGAGCGCCAGGCGCTCGCGGCCACCTACGCACGCTATGCGGCCCTCGACGTCGGGGTCGTGCTCCAGCACAACCTGCGCGTGCCGACCTCCTTCTTCTGGAAGGAGCTCCTGCGGGACGAGGGGCTGACCGTCGGTCGTCTGGACTCGCGCTACCGCGGCTTCGACCGCAGTGACGCGGGCACCTCGCCGGACTTCGACCCGGCGCGGTGACCGTCGGTCGTCTGGACTCGCGCTACCGCGGCTTCGACCGCAGTGACGCGGGCACCTCGCCGGACTTCGACCCGGCGCTCTCCTCCTGGAACCACGCGTTCGCGCCCGCGATCAACCACTACCTGCGCGACGTCCTCGGCTACGAGACGGACCTGCAGTACTGGCTGTTCGGGCCCGTCCATCCGTGGAATCGCGACGGCGACCGCACGGGCAACCAGCTCCAGCGCGCGATGGGGCAGAACCCCTACCTCCACGTGATGGTCCAGTCGGGCTACTTCGACGGTGGCACCGACTACTTCAGCGCGAAGTACACGATGTGGAACCTGGACCCGACCGGCCGGTTCCAGGACCGCATGAGCTTCGTCGGCTACGAGTCCGGGCACATGATGTACCTGCGCCGGCCGGACCTGAAGAAGGCCAACGACGACATCCGCGCGTTCCTCTCGCTCTCGACGCCGGAGCCCGGGGCTCCCGCGAAGCGCTAGGCGCTCACCGAGGGGGCGCGGGAGACCACACCGGCTCACCGTCGTAGCCCGGGTCGTTCGTCAGGTTCGTGATCTCGCCGGTCGCGAACGCGAGCACGCAGATCTCCGGATTGCCCGACGCGTTGCTGCGGAACGCGAGCAGGCGCCCGTCCGGCGAGAAGCTCGGCTCGCCGTCCTCGGCGTCGTTGTGTGTCAGGCGCTCCAGCCCGCTGCCGTCGGCGCGCATGCGGTAGAGCTCGAGGGAGTCCCCGGTGTCCGCGTCCGAGGCGAACACGATCCAGCGGCCGTCCGGGGACCAGCGCCCGTAGCGATCGACGCCCGGCTGCTCGGTCAGCCGCGTGAGGCCGGTCCCGTCGAAGCCGACGACGTAGAGCTCCGGATTGCCGTCCCGCTCGGAGACGAACAGCACGCGCTCGCCGTCCGGGGACCAGCGCGGGCGGGAGTCGGCTCCCGGCGCGGCCGCCAGCCTCCGTTCCCCTCCACCGTCGAAGCGCGCCACGAACAGGTCCTGTTCCCCGTCGCGCTCGGCGGCGTAGACGAGGTAGGACCCGCTCGGATGGACTTCGGGGAAGTCGCCGGCGTCCGGGGCACCGATCCGCGAGCCCAGCGGGACCGGGAGGGGATCCCGTCCGTCGCGCTGGGCCTCGAACCGCCGCCAGCCTCCCGAGTCGTCCCCGCGCTGGGAGAGGAACGCCAGCCTCGTTCCGCCCGCGATCCAGCGCGGGAAGTGGTCTCCCGCCTCGCTCCTCGAGACGTTGGTCAGCGCCGTCCCGTCGGGCCGCATCGTGTAGACCTCCCAGTTGCCCGAGCGATTCGACACGAAGGCGATGGCGCCCGGTCCGGCCGGCGGCGCGAGTCGCTCGACGCGCCGGTAGCGGAAGGGGCTCTCGCGCGGCTCCCAGGGCGAGTCGGCGTCCGTCCGCGTCTGCCAGTCGAGCGTGAACGCGTCCGCACGAACGTCGCGGTAGACGAGGCGGACGCGCACCGGGTCGAGAGCACGGCCTGCGTAGGAGGTCATCCCGAGCTCTCGGCTCCCCGCCTCCCCCGTGAACGTGGCACGGGCGGCAGAGGCGCTGAACTGCGTGTGCATCCACAGCTCCTCGACCGGGTCGAACGCGTACACGGACGAGCCCACGACGCGGTTGGTCTCGTCGAGGACCATCGTGGTGCGGAACGCGCTTCCGTCGAAGAGCTCCTCCCCGGTGACCGTGAAGGAGAACCCGTCCTTCTCGAAGGCCCAGGTCCCGGGCAGGAACGCGAAGTCGTCGCGGGGATCCTGCGGAGCCGCGGCGAGGAGGAGGAGGGCGAGGGCGGACAAGGTCATGGTCGTGGGAGGGGGGTCTGCGCGCGGCTCGTCGGCAGGACGCTTCGCCGACCGGCCGAAGCCGGATGCGGCCGCCGCGTTCGAACACGGTGGGGCGGAGGCGGCTTGGCAAGCGGCGGACTCCACGGTACACCGTCGGCATGCGGCTCCCCCAAAGCGACGACCAGGTCCTCTTGCTCCACAACCCGCGCTGCTCGAAGAGTCGCGCGACGGCCCAGCTGCTCGAGGAGAGCGGCATCGCGTTCACGGAGCACCGCTACCTGGAGGCGCCGCTCACGCGCGACGAGCTGGTTGAGCTCGGTCGGCGACTGGACCTCCGCGTGCGCGACTGGACGCGGACCGGAGAGGCGGCGTTCCGCGAGGCGGACCTGGGCTCGGCCCGCGACGAAGAGCTCCTGGACGCGATGGTCGCCGAGCCGGTGCTGATGCAGCGACCGATCGTGGTCACCGCCGCGCGGGCGAAGATCGGCCGGCCTCCCGGTCAGGTGCTCGAGCTGTTCGAGGACTAGCGAGCGGTCTCCGGCCCGTCGCCGCTCCGCGTTCGCCCTCTAGAGCGCCCGGCTCATGACGAGCTCGCCGTCGTCCTCCTCGCCGGTCAGCGCGAACCCGAGCTTCTCGTAGAACCCGCGCGGGTTGCCCGACTCCTTCGGGACGTAGCTCAGCTTCAGCTCGCGAGCCCCGGGGAGCGCGCGGACCCGCTCGACCACGGCCTCCAGCGCGGACCTTCCGAGTCCGCGTCCCTGGAAGTCGGCGCCGATCATGAAGCGCCACACCCAGTACTCGCCCTGCTCCTCCTTCGCCGACAGCATCACGAAGCCGACGGGCTCCTCGTCGGCGTAGATGGCGAACGGACGCGCGTGCTCCTCGACGTAGGCCTGCGCGAGGGAGAACACGTTGGGAGCCACGAGCCCGTCCTGGTGGTCCGCGACCTCGAGCCGGCAGACGTCTCGCAGGTTCTCGCTCGTGATCGGTCGCAGGGAGACGGTGGGCATGCGGAACGCGGGGCAGGGCGCAGGCGGGGAGCGCGCGCTCCACACCGTACCCGAGACCGGGCCTTCAGACCGAGGTGACGTTCACCTCGGTCGCCTTGAGCGCGACCCACGAGCGACGGCCCACGGCGAGCTCGAGCTCCGCGAGCGCGTTCGGCGTCACCTCTGCGACCAGGGGGAGCTCACCACCGGTCGTGACGCGCAGTCGATCCCCGTCGGCCGTGGACTCGATCGCGACGATCGGCGCCTCCCACACGTTGCGCGGCGAGCCGTCCGGCCGGCGGGGATAGAGCGCGACCGACCGCGGGTGGATGGTCGCGAGCGCCGGGCCGTCCGCGGCCGACGCGACCACCAGGCGCGCGCCGCTCGTCGTCACCAGCACGCCGTCCTCGACGGTGCCCTCGCACAGGTTGAGTCCCACCAGGTCCGCGACGTAGCGCGAGCGCGGGCGAGCGCTGATCTCGGCGGCGGTGCCGCTCTGGACGATGCGGCCTTCCTCGAGCACGACGATCCGGTCGGCCAGCGAGAACGCGTCCAGGGGATCGTGCGTCACGAGGATGCTCGCGCCGGCATGGGCCGTCAGTCGCTCGCGCAGCACGCGACGCAGCGCCAGGCGGGCACTCGCGTCGACGGCCGCGAGCGGCTCGTCGAGCAGCAGGAGCTCCGGATCCGTCGCCAGGGCGCGCGCGAGCGCGACGCGCTGGGCCTCGCCTCCGGACAGCTCCCGAGGTCGCTTGCGTTCGAGGGCGGCGGCGTCGACCGTCTCGAGCCAGGTCCGCGCTCGCGAGCGCGCCGTGCCGCGAGCGACACCGCGCGCGCGCAGGCCGAACGCGACGTTGTCGAGGGCGCTCAGGTGGGGGAACAGGAAGCCCTGCTGCCAGACCAGCCCCACGCCTCGCTCGGACGGGCCGAGCGCTGCGCGCCCGTCGTCGAGCACGCGTCCCGCGAGGGCGATCGAGCCGGTGTCCACGCGGCGGACGCCCGCGAGCACGGCCAGCGACGTGCTCTTGCCGGCGCCGTTCGGTCCCAGGAGCGCGACCGTCTCGCCACCGTCGATGGCGAGCGTCAGGCGCAGCGTGAACGCGCTCGCGCGGTGGGTGAAGTCCGCCTGCAGCATCAGGCCGGGCGCAGCCAGCGATCCCGCAGCGCGAAGAGGACCAGGACGGAGAGTGCGATGAGGACCAGGCTCAGGGTCGGAGCGGTGGCGGGGCGCTCCTCCAGCGCGTCGAAGATCGCGAGCGGCATCGTGCGCGTGCGGCCCTCGAAGTTCCCGGCGAAGGTGAGGGTCGCGCCGAACTCACCCAGGGCGCGCGCCCAGGCGACGACGGCGCCGGCGACCAGCGAGGGGGCCACCATCGGGAGCACGACCGTGCGAAACGCGAAGGCGGGGGTCGCGCCCAGCGTCTCGGCGACCTCGGCGTAACGTCGATCGAAGGAGCGCAGGCCTCCTTCGAGCGTCAGCACGAAGAACGGGAGCGCGACCCAGGTCTGAGCCAGCACGACGGCCGCGGCGGTGAACGCGAGCTCGAGCCCCAGGGCGTCGAGCAGGCCTCCGGCGATTCCCCTGCGCCCGTAGGCGAACAGGAGCGCGCCACCGCCGACCACCGGCGGGAGCACCATCGGCAGGAGGACCAGGACGCGCACGAGGCGACGCGTCGGCCCGCGGTGCCCGGCGAGCCAGACCGCGAGCGGGAGCCCCAGGACGACGACCAGCCCCGCTGCACAGGTGGAGGTGACCAGCGACAGGTGGAGCGCGCTGCGCAGCTCCCAGGAGGCGAGGTCCTGGCCGACGCGGCTCCAGTCGACGCGCGCCAGGAGGCCCAGGAGGGGGAGCGCGAAGAACAGGACCGCGATCGTCACGGGCACGAGCAGGAGGCGCCTCGCGAGCGCGTCGTTCCCGGCACTCCGCGCGTGGACGGTGGTGGAGGAGTCCGCCTCCCGAGGACGTCGCTCGTCCGGGCTCACGGAGTGGTGAGCCCGTGGCGCTCGAGCACCGCGCGACCAGAGCTGGAGGTCGCGAAGGCGACGAATCGCTCCGCCAGCTGCGGTTGGTCCCCGGTGGCGAGCGGCGCGATCGCGCAGTCCGTCTCGAGGTTCTCGTGCGCCGCCAGCGGAACCAGTTCGACCCCGTCTCCCGCGGGCTCGCTCGCGTAGACGATCCCCGCGTCGAGCTCACCGAGCGCGACCTTCGCGGTCAGCGCGCGCACGCTGGCCTCGTCGCTGCGGCTCTGCACGCGGAGGGCGGCGCGGTCCAGCACGAGGCGCGCGTAGCGGCCGGCCGGGACGCGCGGTCCGCAGAGTCCGACGCGCAGCTCCGGGCGCACGAGGTCCGCGAGCCGACGCAGTCCGAGCGGATTGCCCGGCGCCACCACGAGAGCCAGGCGATTGTGGGCGAAGCGCAAGGGATCGCTCTTGCTGAGTCCGCGCTCGAAGGCCTGTTCCAGGCTCGCCGTGTCGGCCGTGGTCAGGACGTCGGCCGGAGCTCCGGCCTCGATCTGCAGGAGCAGCCGCGGCGTGCCGGCGCCGTGCACCTCGACGCGCGTGCCTTCGTGCGTCTCCTCGAAGGCCTGCGCGAGGTCGCGCACCGCCGGCTCGAGCGAAGAGGAGGCGAAGACGATCAGCGGTCCGGGGCCGGCGTCGACCTGGCCGCACCCGCTCGCGAGCGCGAGGCACGAGAGCGCCAGCCCGAGGAGCCAGGAGGTCCTCGCGGGCTCGCGCGTCGCGGCTCGGGCCGTCCCGCCGCGTCTGTGCCTCTTCGCGCCCACGGGGCCGAGTCTAGAGGCCCGCCGCGCGAGGGGGAATCGCGGTGTGCTCGCCGTTGCTCGCGGGCGGCGGGAGTCCCTGGCGCGGCCTCGGTCGCACGTCCCTATTGGAGTTCTGTAGGAAGGGCTGCGCGACGGCGGTCCCTCTTGCTACACCCCTTCCATGATCGCTTCCTCGCTCTTCGCCGCTCTGCTTCCGACGTTCCTCTCCGGGCCCCTCGCGCCCGACGACGGCCTCCAGCTCGCAGCCCAGTGGGCGCGACCGCTGGGGGCGGCCTACTCCCGCGTGACCGCGGACGCGAACCTCGTCGTGACGCTCTACGGCGACGGCGAGCAGGACTTCGTCGTCGCGCTCTCCCCGGAGGACGGCAGCGTGCGCTGGCGCCACGCGCTGGGCCCGGTCTACCTCGGCCACGACGGTTCGACGGACGGCGGGATCTCGACGCCCGCGCTCGGGGAGGAGCTCGTCTTCGCGCTCGGTCCGCGCGGTTCCCTGCGCGCGCTCGAGCGCACGAGCGGGGAGGCACGCTGGAGCGTGCACCTGGTCGACGACCTCGGCGCGAAGGCGCCGGACTACGGTTTCACGACCTCCCCGGTGCTCGTCGACGGGCTCCTGATCGTCCAGGTCGGCGGCAGCGAGGGGCGAAACCTGTGTGCGTTCGACGCCGGCGACGGGACGCTCCGGTGGTCGATGGGAGAGGGGGAAGCGGGCTACGCGAGTCCGGAGGTCCTGGAGCTCGGCGGGACGCTGCAGCTCGTCGTGCTGAACGACAGCGAGCTCCTGGGCGTGGCGCCGGCCGACGGTCGCGTGCTCTGGACCCACACGTTCGAGGGCCGGGACGGCGTCGGATCGGGCCGGGCCGTCGCCGTGGACGACACGCGCTTCGGCGTGATGGTCAGCCGGCAGTTCGCGGTCTTCGAGGTCACCGAGGAAGCGGGCTCCTGGAGCGTGAGCGAGACGATGCGCACGCGAGAGCTCGGCGGCGGCTACGCGCAGCCGGTCTACTTCGACGGGTACTTCTACGGCTACCGCAGCTCCTTCCTGACCTGCGTGGACGCGACGACCGGTCGCCGCGCCTGGAAGTCGCGGCCGCCCGGAGGGCGTGGGCTCACCCTGGTGGGGGACCGGCTGGTCGTGTTCGGAAGCGAGGGCAACGTGGTCGTCGTTCGTGCGACTCCGGAGGGGTACTTCGAGGAGTCGCGTCTGCGCGCGCTCGAGCAGTCCGGCTACTCCTGGCCGACCGCCGCTGCGGGTCGACTCTTCGTGCGAGACACGGAGGGGATCGCGTGCCTCACCCTCGACCGGGACGCCGCGCCGCTCGCGGCCGCCGGGGAGGAGGCTGCGTCCGAGACGCCCGCGCCGTTCCTCGCGTACCTCGCCGCCCAGGGCGTGGACGCCGGTTCTCCGGAGGCCGTGCTGGCGTTCCTCCGCGAGCGCGACTCCCTCCCGATCGTGGCCGACGGCATGGTGCACTTCGTGTACCGCGGAGACGTCGAGGACGTGGCGGTCGTCGGCAGCATGACGGGAGACAGCCAGGCAGATCCGCTGCGGCGCCTCCCGGGGACCGAGATCTTCCACTGGAGCTACCCGATCGACGACGGT
>CAZDYS010000051.1:0-13645 GCA_964509445.1 uncultured Planctomycetaceae bacterium | reverse complement strand
CCGGTGCTTCTCCCTGGCGCGGACAGGTTTCGGGGAGACAGGGGTTGACAGCAGCATCTGTCGAGCATGAACATGAAGTCAGGTTCAGCTACGCTCCTCCATGACCTCCCAGAACCCACCCCTGCAAGCGCGCAGCCGCGAGAAGCTGGAGCGTGTCCTCACCGCCGCGGAAGAGCTGCTCGAGGAGCACCTCTTCGAGCAGCTGTCGATGACGGCGGTCGCGGAGCGCGCCGGCGTCGCCGTCGGGACGATCTACACGCGCTTCGCCTCCAAGGAAGACCTCCTGCCGGCGCTGTTCGAGCGCCACCAGCGGGCGGTCGGCCCGCGCCTGGCGAGCCTGCTGAGCAAGCTCGACGCGACGCCCGAACTGAAGGAGCGCGTACGCGCCCTGGTCCGGTTCGCGGTGCGCTACCACCGGCAGCACCGGGGGCTCCTGCGCGCGTTGACCATGTACGTGCGAGCGCACCCCGACAGCGTGCCGGCGCGGGCCTTCGTCGAGCGGACCGCGCAATACCGCGCCGTGGCCGAGGTGCTCGTCGGCAACGACGAGTCGATTCCGGCCGCGAAGCCCGTCGAGGAGGCGCTGTTCCTGCTCGGCGTCGTCAACTCGGTCTGCCGCGAGCAGGTCCTGTTCGACGACGTCACTCCGCTCAAGGGTCAGCGGCGAAGTCTCGCCGCGCTCGAGAAACGACTCGCCCAGATGCTGCTCCGCGACCTGACCGGTCGCCCGTCCTGAGAGGCCTCGATGCTCCACGCTCTCCTCCTGTCGCTCTCCCTCTTCCCGTCCCAGGAGCTCGATCGCCCCGCCCTGGAGGCGCTGGTGGAGCCCTACCTCGCGTCCTCGGGAGTCCCCGGCTGCGTGGTTGGGCAGCTGGTCGACGGACGTCCCGGTCGCGTGGAAGCGTTCGGCCTCGCCGACCTCGAAGAGGAGCGACCGATGACCGTCGACGCACGCTTCCAGGTCGGCTCGGTGACCAAGTCGCTGACCGCGACGCTCGTCGCTCTGCTGGCCGAGGACGGTACGCTCGCCTGGGATGCGTCCCTCGGCGAGCTCCTTTCGATCGAGGGTGCGCTCGCTCCGATCACGCTGCTGCAGCTCGCGACGCACACCTCGGGGCTGCCTCGCGAGCCGATCAACCGCAGGGACATCCCGGATTCGCCGAGCGTGATGCTCCCCATGTCCGTCGAGGAACTCCTCGAAGGCCTGCGCGAGACCTCGCTGGAGCGCGCGCCGGGAGAGTCCTGGAGCTACTCGAACCTCGGCTATGCGGTGCTCGGCGCGGTCGCCGGCGCGCAGGCCGGGAAGGCTTACCCCGCGTTGCTCGAGGAACGCGTGCTGCAGCCGCTCGGCATGACCTCCAGCGGCGTCTACGTCGGCGCCGAGGAGGTGCCGGGACTGGCGAGCTGCTACTGGCCCGAGGACGAAACCCCGGTGGCGCGAGCTCCCTGGAGCTTCGGGAGCGCCTGCGCCTTCTCGGGGCTCGTCTCCACGGCGCCCGACCTGCTCCGCTTCCTCACGGCTCAGCTGGAGGGGGCGGAGCCCGCTCTCCTCACGCCGTCCATGCGAGCCGTGCTGCACCGGAAGGCGGCGCTCGTCGACCCCTCGAGCGGGCGCGCGATGGCAGCGGGCTGGTTCCTGGACCGCCTGCCCGGAGACGTCGAGCTGATCGGCCACGGCGGCGAGCTCGACGGCCACAGCGCGATCGTCGTGCTGACTCCGCGCACGAGGTCCGGGCTCGTCCTCCTGTGCAACCGCGGCGACGACGCCGCGCGGGGCCTGCTGTCGTCGCTGGTGGGTCCCTGGCTCGCTGCGACGGGCGCCGTGCAAGCCCCGGCCGAGGCGCACGGCGGGGACGCGTCCTCGGGACGCCAGGAGTGAGCGCCAGCGAAGGGACGCGTCCCGAGGGGTCGAGGCTACGCGCGACCAGGATCAGAGGAGTCGGCGCCCCCGAGGTTCTCGTCGCTGGGCTGGACGGCGGGGCGCTGGGACGCGGACGTCCTCGCGCTCGAGGACTCGTAGGGGCGTGAGCTTCACGAAGGACGCTCCTCCAGTCCTTCGAACGCGCGCGCGATCGAGGGCGACAGTCCGACCCCGATGAGGATCGCCACGCAGGCGAGCCGCGGGGTCGAGGGAAGCGGCGTGAGGGTGACGGACTCCGGGCGGTCCGCACGCTCGAAGTACACGCGCTCGGCGTCGCCGATCCGAGCGATGCCCTTCGCGCGCAGGACCTCCGCGGGCAGGGAGCGCAAGGCTTGGACGAGCCGCTCCCGTCGAACGCGGTCCGGGAGGGCGACCTCCAGACTCGAGAAGTGGTGCGTGGCGGCGTGGGCGTGCGTCGCGGGAGCTCCTGGGGAGCCTGCGGTCGCACCGCCCGTGGCCTCCACGTGGAAGCGTCGCGGCGGCAGCGAGGCCGCGTCCCGCTCGAGCTCCTCGATCGCGTCGACGAGCGCCTCGGGCTCCAGGAGGCGCGCGCGCGGAGCGAGCTCCAGCAGCTCCTCGCGAAGGCGCGCCTCGAGGCCGACGGGGAGCGAATCGCGATGGGTCAGCGTCAGGAACCGGGCGGTGCGGACCTGGAGCCGCTCGAGCTCGTCGCGGGCGCCGCGCTGCTGCCAGCGCGAGGCGTCGACGACGCCGACCTGGACCGGCAGGCAGTAGCGCGAGGCGCGCCGCTCCGCGGTGAGGATCTCGAGCAGTTCCGTCGGGTCCGCGGTTCCGTTGGCCTCGAGCAGGAGAACGCTACGGGGTCCGAGCTCCGTAGCGGCCAAGGCCTGCAGCAGGTCGTCCTGGGACTCGCAGCACACGCAGGTCCCGGTGATCGGCTGCACGTCGCGCGCGAACTCCTGGAGGCGCACGGCGTCGATCCGCGCGTCCTGGTAGTCGTTGAGGATGACGTGGGGCTGAATTCCGCGCGCGACCAGGTCCGGCAGGAGCCGCCGCAGCAGAGTCGTCTTGCCGGATCCGAGGAAGCCCGCGATCAGGATCAGCGGCCTGGGCGCCGGGACGTCGGGTGTCGCCGGGAAGCGACGGGACCGCGGATCGGGAGGGCTCGAGGCTCCCGATCCACCGTCGTCGCGCTCTCCGGGGGTCACCGACCGGCGCTCGTGCCCTGGCCGGACGAAGCCGCAGGGCCACGCTGCGTCGCGCTGGAGCCCGCTTCCACGGGGCCAGGCGTTCCGGGCGTCACGGCCGCGATCGTCTCCAGGCCCAGGAGGCGCTGGGACTCCTCGAGCAGGAACTCCCATTCCATGAACGGCTCGTAGGACACGTCCTGCCAGCGCACGCGCCCGTCCCCGTCGACCAGGAAGGTGCCGTGCAGCGGCATGTCCTCGAAGTCGTCGTAGGCGCGGTAGCGACGGAAGTGCTCCATCTCCACGTCCGACAGGACCGGGAACGGGTAGCCGGTGTCCTCCGGGTCGTCGCCGAAGGACGCACGGAGCTCGTCGACCGCGTCGTTGCCGATCGTGACGATGTCGATGCCGGCCTTCCGGAACTCCTCGTAGGCCGGGGCGAAGGCGACCAGCTGCTCGACGCAGTGGATGCAGCCGAAGCCGAGGAAGAAGATCACGACGACCGGCTTGCCGGCGTAGTCGTCGAGCGAGACCCGGTTGCCGAACGCGTCGCTGCAGGTCCAGGCGGGCGCCGCCGGTGGCGTCCAGCGCAGGGGGCCGAGCTCGGCGAGGTCCCCGCGCTGTCCGACGTCCTCGGGGATCGTCACCTCGACGCGCCAGTCGGCCGGGAGCCCGCGCAGCTCCGCCAGCGGCGCGAGGCGCTCGAACAGCGGCAGGTCGAGGTCCGCGCGCGCCGTCCAGGCGCGCAGCTCGTCGAACACCTCGAGCGCTTCCTCCGTCTTCCCGGCTTCGTACAGCACGTGCGCCAGCGTGGCGTGCGGGTAGAGGCGGCCTTCCCGGTTCTCGATCGCCTCGCGCGCGAGCGCGACCGCGCGCTCGTAGTGGGAACTGGGAGCGTCCTCGTCGTCGCTCGTCGCGTCGTCGGACTCCTCGTCCGTCTCCACCTCGGGCTCCGGGGTCGGGCCCGGAGGCGTCTCCCCGAGAGCCACCGCGGCTTCGAGGTGGAGCCGCGCGAGCTGGGACTTGTCGAAGCGGCTCTCCGCCAGCACCTCGAGCTGGTTCTCCAGGTCGTCGCCCTCGAGGCAGCTCTTCAGCGCCTGCAGGGACTTCAGCTTGTCGCGGACGTCGGAGAGCTCGCGGGAGTACTCGTCGAGCACGTCGTCCAGGACCGCGCGAACGTCGTCGCGTCCGAACTCCTGGGCCAGCGCGCGTTCCTCCTGCTCGTCCAGGGCGTCGGAGCGCTGCTCCTTGCTTCGCTCGAGCATCGCCTCGAGGGTCTCGACCTGCTCCTCGAAGCCCACCTCGTTGTCGAGGTAGAGATAGGCCTTGCCCAGTGCGAAGGCGCGCAGAGCACCGTCGACGGCTTCCTCGCTCGGCTCGAGGTACATGGTCTCCGCGAGCGCCGCCAGGTCGTCCCACTGCTCGTACATCTCGAGCGTCTCCAGCAGTCGCTGGCGCCCGTAGGAGGCGCTGCAGCCGCGCTGGTCGAGCATGTTGTAGGCGGGGTGCCGGGGCAGCTCGATCATGTTGCGCGAGAGCGCGACCGACTCGCGGATCCGGCCGTGGTGCCGCATGCTCCGCGAGAGCCACTCGTTGTTGTGCGCGAAGTTGTGGATCTGATCCGGCAGGACCCAGTCGCGCATCATGTGCGCGTGGTCGACGCGGGCCGAGGCCTCCTGCTGCCAGGCCGCGTCGGTGTGGCGACCGAGGCGCGCGAAGATGTGGCCGCCCATGTGCCACATGTGCGCGATCCCCGGGGCGCTCGGACCCGAGTTCACGGCGGAGGACACGACGCGCTCCGCGCTGTCCTTCGCGTCCCAGAGGTGGATGCGGTAGTGGTGCGCCGGGTGCATCGGGTTCGCGGCGAGCACGTCCTGGAGCAAGGCCTCGTTCGCGTGGCGGCTCGCCGTCGGGTGCCCACGCCAGCGGTTCATCCACAGGCGGTTCACGAGGAACGCCTTGGCCTCGATGTCGTCCGGGTACTCCCAGAGGATCTCCTCGTAGGCCTTCACCAGCTCGCCCGCGCGCTCCTTGTAGGCGTCCCGCTCTCGCTCGGACTCCTTCTCGCGCTGCTTCTTCTCGGCGCGCGTGAGCAGCGGCTCGGGTCGTTCCTCCTCTTCCTCGAAGGTCTCCTCCGGTGCTTCCTCCGCGGCCTCCTCGGTCTCGTCCGTCTCCTCGTCGGCCTCGGCCGTCTCGTAGAAGTTCGCGAGCGCGTCGATGTACATGCGCTCCCGGTCGTCCGCGCCCTCGCGACGCGTCCAGGCCTCGTGGGCGAACCGCTCCGCGCGCTCGGGGTTGTCGACGTTGGCCATCGCCATGCCCCAGTAGGCCATCGCGCAGTCCGGCGCCTCGGCCGCGATCTGGCGGAACGTGCGCTCGGCCTCGAAGTACCAGAAGCCGTGCAGCTGACCGATGCCCTGGTCGAAGAACTGCTGGAGCCGTCCGTCCAGGTCCGACACCGGGAAGTGCACGTTGCCGGTGTTCCCCATCAGGTAGGCCGCCTGACGCGGCCCCTCGTTGAACGCCTCGCCGTGGAAGGAGTGTCCCTCGAGCGGGTCCTCCTGGGCCACGGCGCGGGAACAGAAGAGGGAGAGGGACAGGGCGATCGCGAGAGGAGCTTGGGCTTGCATCGGGTTCGTGCGCTCGTTGCGTTCGTGACGGAGAAGGGAAGCGGGCCGCGCCGGGCTGCGGTCCGGAGGGGAGGGCGGAGCGGGAGGCCCGACCAACCCCATGGTAGGGAACTCGCCCCCGCTCCAGGGCCCGCCAATGGTGAGCCCTGCGCAAGGGACCGGGGTCGACCCACCAGGGGCATGCCGGTCGAGCCCTACGGGTTCCCGTGGAGACGGGAGGAAGGGGGTCCCCTCAGGGGCCGACCGGCACGACCGCGACGAAGTCGTCTGCGGGGAGGATGTCGCTCTCCAGGCCCGGTCCTGCTCCGAAGCGCAAAAGGTCGTCGTAGATCCCGTTGTCGACGCGGAGCACGAGGCGGAAGGCCTCCGGCAGGTCGGCGCGCGGGATGCGTAGCCTCAGGAGGGGGCCGAAGTCTCCGAAGCAGGCCTCGGGCCCCTCGAACCGGAACGTCTGCCCCACGCGTTCCGCGGGCGGCCATTCGTCGAACGGGCCGTTGGGCTCGGTCCGGACTTCGAGCTCCTCTCCGAGGGGGACTTCGATGCTCACGCCGCCCTCCTCGACGAGCATCTGGACGGAGAGCTCGAAGGCGGTGGTCTGCCTCGGAACGTGGAAGGCCCGCAGCGGGACCTCGAGCACCGGGCCCTCCTCCTCGGTCTCGACGACGAGCGCCGGGCCCGCCTCCAGGATCCCCGCCTGCGCGTCGTAGCGGTTGTCCCCGTCGTCGAACGCGATGTCGCGTCCGTCGAAGGCGCCGCGGATGTACTGCTGGACGGGACGCCCCTCGAAGTCGAGCCCCGTGAGCGAGTCCACCCGACGATCCAGGAAGCGACCGGTCACGTAGGCGAGCTGCAGGAAGCCCGACAGCTCGTCGATCAACCGCTGGAACTCGGGGAGGATCTCCTCCGGCGTCGGCGCCTCGAAGAACAGGCCGTTGGTGCGTTGACTGAGCTCCAGGAGGTTCGCCCGACTGTCGGGCGTCAGCCGCCCGTAGCCGAGGCTGTAGAACAGCGCGCCGCGTCCCAGGGCCTCGCCGACCAGGTCGTCCGGATCCGCGGAGCTGCTCGTGTCGACGCCGTCGGAGAAGAAGACGACCACACGGAGCTCGGACACGGCTCCTTCCTCCGGGAAGTCCTTCTCCAGCGCTTCCTGGATCGTGTCCCAGCAGAGCGAGAAGCCGCGCAGGTCGGGGTCGTACGCGTCGATCACCTCCTTGCCTCGTTCCCGTGTCGCACCGGCCGGCAGGAGTTGCGAGAAGCCTCCCTCGTCGCGGTTGTCGTGGAACTCCCAGATGGAGAACACGTGGGAGTCCGAGAGGACGTCGAGCAGCGCCTTGGCGCTCTCCTTCATCGCATCGATTCCACCGAACGTCTCCATCGAGAGCGTGTGGTCGAGGACGATCGCGATGCGCAACGGCAGTGCGGAGAACGTCCGGATGACCGGGCACGTCTCGCTCTGGTCGATCGCGATGCCGGACTCGAAGGGGCGCGCGACGATCGTGTCGGCCTGCGCGGGGTCGAGGGAGAGCACCTCGCCCTCGGCGTCGCGCAGCTTGAACAGCCACTGCACGCGGCTCGGCGGCGCGTGGTTCGGACGCACGTCGGTCAGGCGGCGCTCGGGGATCTCGCTTAGGAGAGCCGCCTCGAAGCGCTCGATGGCGGTGGCCTGCGTGTCCCGTGCCTCGACCTCGATCGTGACCTCGCTCCAGTCCGGGAGGGAGAGGAGCGGCTCCGTGTAGGAGAGGATGAGCTCGTTCGCGAAGTAGAACCGCACCGTGTCCGTCTCGACGTCCACCTCCAGGCGGATGCGCTCGTCCAGGGCACCGTCGGGCACGTCGAGACGCGACAGGCGCGTGCTCTCGCGCTCGATGGCCGCGCCGCGGTCGTCCTCGATGGCGGCTTCGACGACGCGCTCGGTGCCCCCGCGCAGGCCGATGCTCGCGAAGCGAGCCTGGCCGCTCGCCGCGAGACCGATCGTGATACGGGTCTCCACGCTCGGGTCGAGGAGCGGGACGTCGAGCGCCGCGGCCTCGTAGTAGCCCGTGCGCTTCAGCGCCAGGCGCGCGCGCGAGCCGAGGTCGGCTCCGTCCCAGCGGAACCACAGGAGCCCGTTCTCGGCCCGGGGCGAGGCCACCCCCTCGTCGAGCTCGACCCTCCAGCGCGCCGAGGCGAGGGACTGGAACTCGTCCGCCAGGGCCACCGGGAAGACGGTCGCGTCGGGCTCGGTGTTCCCGCCACCGCCACCCCCTCCGCCGCCACTCGAGCAGGCGGTGGTCGCGATCAGCAGGACGGGAAGGAGAGAGGGGAGGTGCTTGGGGAACATGCGTGAGGGTCCTGTGCGAGGAGGGGTCGCCGGAACGGCGGCGCCGGATCTCCATTCTGCAATGCCCCTGCGGCGGCGTGGGTTCCTGGCAGCTCGGCGGAAAGAGCGGGGATCTCGGACGGGGGCGAGGCGGCCGCCGCGCGGGGGGTGGGAGACGCCCAGAAGACGGCAGAGCGTGGAACTCGCGCGGCTTGGCGGGCATTGCGGCGGTGTGTCGCTCGCGGTCCCCGACCGCCGGAGAACCGGGCCCCGTCGCCAGAAGCTCGCCTCCGGTGGTCCCCGTGCGGGAACGACGGCTCATGGACCGCTCGACCGGTCCACCGGAGAGGGAATGAGAAGAACCAACCAGCCAGGGAACGGGGTGGCCGGAGCCGCGTGCCAGAGCGCGCGGACGCTCACGTTTCCCTGTGTCGCGATCTCGGTCGGCCGCTCGTTTCGCGTGGTCGACAGCTTCGATGCGCTGCTCCAGGAGGTCCCCGAGGAGTGGGTCGAGGAGGGGCTCGCGCTCGGTCTCCTCGACGAGGAGGGGGCCTACTGGCCCCTGCAGACGGTCGGTCGGTCGGAGTCCGTCCCGCCTGAAGGACGCCTTCGCTCGATCGTGCCGGGCGAGGTGACCGTCGGCGTGCCCCTCGCCGACGGGATGGAGCGAGCGAAGCAGGAGCTCTGCGACATCCTCGACCACGCGCCGGAAGAGGCGTTCCGGGAGGCGCACGCACGCGAGCTCTTCCGAGGCTGCGTGCGCTCCGCGCACGACCCCGTGGATCTCTTGGAGGTCGTCGGGGCGATCGGGCTCGTGCGCGATCTCTACCGTGCGACCTCCTGGCCACCGTCCCTCGGTGCCGCTCTCGATCGGTTCCCGCTCGACGCGATGGAGGATCCGACCGGGCCCTCGCCGCTCGGGTCGGGGCGCGCGTGAGAGCACGTCGGGAACCGGGACGTGCGGGGCCCGTGGGCGCAGAGGAGAGGCTGCGTCCGCGTCGGGCCCGCGGTTCCGAGGGCGGGGCACGCCGGACGGGAGAGACGAGCCGGCCCTCCGCCCTCGGAGCCCTCCTGCTCGGGGTCGCTGCCTGGGTCGGGGCGGTCGCCTGCTCCGCGCGTCCCCTGCACCCGGTCGCCCCGGTTCCGCCCGACCTCGCGCCCTGGGTCGGCGAGGGCGTCGGTCTGGATCGGCTCGTCACGCTGACGCGGGACCTCGGAGCGACCAGCGCGTTCTTCGGCGACGAGCTCGGCTTCGCGGTGTCCCCTGGCCAGGTCTTCCACGACGGCTTCGCGGTGCACTACGTCACCTTCCGCGACCGCCCGCTGTTCGAGATCCAGTCGATCTACGACCGCGAGCGGGCGCTCGCGGAGTGGGGACCGACCGAGGTGCGGTTCCTGGACGCGCAAGAAGGCGGGTTCCAGATCGGGATCGGCGTCTCCGACATTCCGCGCGCGCGCCGGCAGCTCGCGGCCCTCGGCGTTCCCGAGCGCGGGGCCCTCGGCTCTCCGGCGCAGACCTCCTTCGACGGGACGCAGGCTCCGATGGCGAACAAGTCGGCGGTGCTGCTACCGGAGGAGCTGCCCGGGCCGCACGCGCACCTCACGCCGGTCTACTTCACGAACTACACGCACGTCGCCCGCGGCTCCGGCCGCGAGCGCCCGCCGGCAGCGCGGCACCCGGCGCTGCGGGAGCGCCATCCCAACGGCGCGACCCGGATCGACGCGGTCTACCTGGCCGTGGACGACCTCGAAGAGGCGCTCGCGGCCTACGGGGATCTCGGGTTCACGGGCTTCGCGCTCGGGGAGCACGAGGCCTGGGGAGCGCGGATGGCGACCCTCGACGCGCACAGCGCCGAGCTCGTCCTCCTCGCACCGGCTCGACCCGGCGGCCCCGTGGCGGACTTCCTGCGGGAGCGCGGGCAGCGCGTGGCTCCGCTCGGGATGCGGGTCGCGGTGCGGGACCTGGACCTCGCGCAGTCCATCGTCGAGCACAACCTGGAGTGCTCCCTGCGCCGCTACCGGGTCGCGGGAGTTCCGTGCTTCCTGGTTCCGCTCGAGCGGACGGCGGGGGTGTTCGTCGAGTTCACGCAGGAGCAGCGCTTCTAGACAGAGCGAGGCAGCGCAGTGGATCGCAGGGCGCGGCCGGGCCGGCGCCGCCTACTGCCAGGCGAATGTGTACTCGTGCTGCTCGCTGCGTTCCTCCGATCCGGTCCGGATCTCCTCGGAGGTCTTCACGCAGTGGGGACGCAGGGTCTCCAGTTCCCAGATGCCCTCGAGGCGATCGACGCGCGAGAAGACCGCGGCTTCGAACTCCTCGACGTCCACCGCGCTTCCCTGGGACTGGAGGACCGCGATCGTGGCCGCGCGCAGCTCGTCCTCGTCGAACACGGTCTGCGTCTCGATGCGGACGCAGTCCGCGCCCTCGTGCTCGAACCGCTCGACGCAGTGGAAAGAGAAGTCGGCGGCGACCGTTTCTTCCGGGTGAATGCCCGGGACCGCGAACTCCCCGAGCCACTCGTCCCCGGCGAACGTCTCGACCGAGGCGAGCTGGCCGACCCATGCGTACCAACGCTTGGCCACGCCGTTCACCAGGAGGCTCTGGGACTCGGGTGTCCTCATCCTGCGCGCGATCTCCTCGTCGAACGCGTCCCCCTGCCGCTCGCGCAGCATCTGGACGACCTTGTCCACCATCTCCTCCAGGCCGACGAACTCGACCAGCTCGCCGGCGGCGCCGATCCGCATGCCCGGCATGGCCTGCAGCGACGGCTGGATCTGGCGCACGGCTTGCTGGAGGATCGGGTTCTCCGTGGCCTTCACGTCGATTCCGTTCAGCTCGAGGAGCTCGATCTCGCGGTAGGTGAAGAGCTGCGCGTCTCCCTCCGCCTCCGGTGCCCAGTCGAGTCGGTAGGCGATCGTGCTCGCGCCTCCGTCCTTGCGCGTCTTCTCGGAGACGTGCACGGAGCCCGGGGAGGGCCAGGCGAACCGGAGCGTGAAGGCCTCGGGCGGAGTGGCCTCCTCCTGGAGGGCGAGCGGGACGGCGAGCAGGAGCGGAGCGAGCAGCATGGCGAGCGGTGTCCTTGGGGAAAGCGGGACTTTCGAGGCACTCTAACCGACCCCCGCACGTGGGCTGTTCCGGAACTCGCGTCGGAGCGACGCGAAAGCTGTCCGGGGTTTCCCCGTCGCGCGCGAGTGCGCGCGCGGGCGCAGGGTATCGTGGTCGCGGTCCCGGTCTCGGAGCCGGAACGACCCCTCGAAAGGATCAAGAAGCGATGGCAGACGGCACGTCCGACCCTCCGCTGCTCGGCTGGCTCGAGCAGTTCGTCACGAAGCACAACATCGACGCCTCGGCGCAGACCGACGGTCCCGACGTCTCGGCGGACGTGTCCGCGGGAGATGCGGGCGGTTCGGACGACGCCGACGGGCCCACGCGGATCACGTTCGAGCCGAAGGAGATCCACGCCTACCAGGGGAATCCGGGGCGGGACCTCGACGACCTGCTCACGGACCTGTTCACGAAGTGGCGCTTCGCGATCGAGGCCTACTGGGACAACTATCGCGACGGCCTGAAGAGCTTCACGGACGCGATGAAGTTCTCCTCCGAGCAGGCGGCCGAGCCCAAGTACCTGGAGACCGCGCTCACGACCGTGGCCAAGGAGGCCTTCGGGGTCGCGTTCGACAAGGCGGTGGACGGACTGAAGGAAGGAGGCTCCAAGGTCGCTGGACCCGCGGGCATCCTCGCCAAGGCCGTGCTCGGGGTGAGCGACGCCTTGATCAAGGAGAAGGAGCGCGCCGCGAAGGCCGCCGGCGAGGTGAAGATCCTGGAGTACGTCACGACGATCACCCACGGCATCGACGGCGCGAAGAAGAAGATCGTGGCGGCGTTCGAGTCCAACCAGCGGCCGCTCTTCAAGGCGCTGCAGGAGGCCGCCGGGGGCGAGGGGCTGCGCGGCGGGAAGCCCAACGCGGACGGACTCGTCGTGGGGGACACGGCCAAGGTGCTCTCGAGCGTGAAGGCGGCGCTCAAGGCGTTCCAGAAGGCGACGCCGTCGGCCGCCAAGTTCCAGGGCATCTTCACCACGCGCATCGCGAACACGCCCGGCTGGAGCGAGAAGTCGGCGAACCTCGGCGGTCGTCCGACGGGCGTGCTGCACTTCTGGATCAGCCTGTACCTGGAGCCCAAGGATCCGAACGACCCGAGCTCGTCGGACAAGTGGACCAGCAAGGAGAAGGCGAAGGCCTGGACGCTGGTGACGAAGGCACCCAAGCCGGAGCAGATGGCGACCAGCCTGAACCTCTCGCTGAAGAGCGAGGGCATCAAGCCCTACCAGGTGAAGCTCCCCAAGATGGTCAAGCTGCGGATCGAGATCGAGGAACCCGGGCTCAACGCCTACCGCGAGGGCTACATCTACTTCGAGGGCAGCAACCCCGACTCCTACGAGATCCGCTCGAACTACGGCAAGCAGCCGTACTTCCACGACGCGTGGAAGTACTACAAGAAGCTCGCGACCGGCACGACGAAGATCGAGGGCAGCAAGAAGTAGCGGGCGCTCGGGGACGGGGTCGCCCCGGGTCGCCGCCCGCAGGGGTCAGGTCGAGGAGGTCGCCGTCTCCTCGGCCATCTCCAGGCCGGGGAACGGGTTCGAGAGATCGCGCCAGGCCAGAGGCGTGGCGAGCAGCTCGTCCTCCAGCAGGCACGCGTCGAGGCGCGCGCGGATCCCCGCCTCGTCGAGCCCTTGCCCGATGAACACGAGCGACTGCGCGCGATCGCCGAACAGGGGGTGCCAGTTGGGCTTCTCGTCGGGCCGCTCGCCCTCCGGGTGTCCCCAGTCCTCGCGCGGGATCGCGGCCCACCAGTTGCCCACGGGGGAGACGCTGTTGACGCCCCCGGCCTGCGCCAGCTCGTAGGCCACGCGGTCCTCCGCGGCGACCCAGAAGAAGCCCTTCGAGCGCAGCACGTTCTTCCAGACGCTCTCGTCGTTCACGAACTTCCAGAACCGCTCGGCGTCGAACGGGTAGGGCGTGCGGTAGGTGAAGCTGGAGATGCCGTACTCCTCGGTCTCCGGCGTGTGCTCGCCCTGGAGCTCGCGGATCCAGCCGGCCGAGGCCTCCGCCTTCTCGTAGTCGAACAGCCCGGTGTCGAGGACGCTCGCGAGCGGGACCTCACTCCGCGTGGTGGGGAGGATGCGCGCGCCGGGGTTCAGCGCGCGGAGCACGGCTTCCAGCTCTGCCGCCTGCTGCTCCGAGACGAGGTCGAGCTTGTTCAGGAGGATCACGTCGGCGAACTCGACCTGGTCGATCAAGAGGTCCGTCACCGTGCGCTGGTCGTCCTCGCCCAGGGACTCCCCGCCCGCGGCCAGGTCCTCGGCCGCCCGGTAGTCCCGCAGGAAGCTCGCGGCGTCGACCACCGTGACCATCGTGTCGAGGCGGGCGACGTGCCCGAGGCTGACGCCTTCCTCGTCCTCGAAGGTGAAGGTCTGCGCGACCGGGATCGGCTCGGAGATCCCGGTCGACTCGATCAAGAGGTAGTCGAAGCGCTTCTCCTGCGCGAGTCGCGAGACCTCCGCGAGCAGGTCGTCGCGCAGCGTGCAGCAGATGCACCCGTTCGACATCTCGACCAGCTTCTCCTCGGTGCGCGAGAGCTCGGCGC
>CAZDYS010000050.1:9275-13859 GCA_964509445.1 uncultured Planctomycetaceae bacterium | reverse complement strand
TACCTCCACCACGGGCGTCCGCAGGCGGATGCGATCGCGGAAGGGCTCGATCAGCGGCTGGACGTACTCCCGCGATCCCCCACGCACGACCAGCCACTGCGGTCGGTCGTCGACGCGCAGGAACCCGTGGTTATGGAAGAACTGGACGAGGAAGCGCAGCGGAAAGCGCAGCATCGTCTCGGGAGTCGAGGACCAGACCGCTGCGCCCATCGGCACCAGGTGCTTCTCGACGAACAGGCGGGAGTAGCCGTTCTCCTCGAGGTACTGCCCCAGGGTCGTCTCGTCGTCGGGCCGCTCGAGCACGGCCGGCGCCTCGCGGTAGAAGCGCAGGATGTCGCGCACCATGCGCCAGAAGGACGGACGCAGGACGTTGGTGCGCTGCGCGAAGAGGCCGTTGAGGTCCGTGCCGTTGTACTCCAGTCCGCTGCCCTCGCAGCGCACGGAGAAGCTCATGTCGCTGTCCTTCCAGGCGACCCCGAGCTCGCGCAGCAGCGCGCAGAAGTTCGGGTAGGTCTTCTCGTTGAACACGATGAAGCCCGAGTCCACGGCCAGCGGACCGTCCGGCGTGTCGAGCTCGAGAGTGTTCGTGTGCCCGCCGATCCAGTCGGCCGCCTCGAAGACCGTGAGGTCGTGCTCCCGGTGGAGCCCGCGGGCCGCGACCAGCCCGGAGATCCCTGTCCCCACGACGGCGACCTTCACCGCTTCCTCCCCTGCTCCAGGACGTGCTGCGGGACCGGGTTCAGGCGCCAGACGACGCCGAGCGCTTCCAGCACGCGGAGCGCGTAGTAGGACAGGTCCAGCTGCCACCAGCGGAAGCCCTGGCGAACCGAGCCCGGGTAACGGTGGTGGTTGTTGTGCCACCCCTCCCCGAACGTCAGGAGCGACAGCACGAAGTTGTTGCGGCTGTCGTCGGTGGTCTCGTAGTCGCGCGTCCCCACCCGGTGCGCGAGCGAGTTGATCGTGAAGGTGACGTGGTAGGTGACGACCGTGGACACACAGAAGCCCCAGACGACCACCTGGTAACCGCTGGTCGCGACCCCGAGGGACGCCGCCAGCTCGCCGAGCCCGTAGAACCCCGCCAGGGACAGGAGCGGGACGACGGCGTCGAAGCGGTCGAGGAAGCGCAGCTCCGGGTAGCGCACGAGGTCCTTCACCAGCTCGAGCCGCGGGCGGAAGTTGCCGTGGGCGAGGATCCAACCCACGTGGCTCCACCAGAAGCCCTGGCTCACGGGCGAGTGCACGTCGTCGGGCGTGTCCGAGCTCCGGTGGTGCTCCCGGTGGTGCGAGGCCCACCAGATCGGGCCCCGCTGCACCGCCGTGGCGCCGGCGACGGCGAACACGAACTGCCAGGCGCGCGAGGTCCGGAAGGACCGGTGCGAGAAATACCGGTGGTAGAACGCCGTGATCGCGAACATGCGGACCGCGTAGGCGAGCACCGCCACGGTCACCGCGAAGCTCCCCCAACCCACGTCGAGGACGAGCAGGCAGCTCAGGTGGATCAACACGAACGGGACGACGCGCAGCCAGTCGATCTCGTTCGAGCTGCGCAGCTGGTCGCGGTCGTCCTCGGCCCAGGAGTCGAGCCAGCGCACGACGCTGCGAAGGAACCCGGCGGCTCCGCCGGAGCCCTCCACCGTGGCGCGGGCCGGGTCGGTCACGACCGCTCCCGCCCCGGCTGCAGTCGCACGTGGAAGACGATCCACTCGTTCCCGCCGTCGAAGCCGAAGAGCTCCGCGCAGGAGAGGAAGAAGACGCGCCAGCGGTGGTACCAGCGGCGCGCCTGGTCGGCGCCGTAGGTGTCCGCGAAGAGCGCGAGCACGTCGTCCTTGTTGCGCTCGAGGTTGCGCAGCCAGTCCTCCGAGGTGCGCGCGTAGTGCGTACCCGGGACCTGCCAGCTCTCCTCGACCTCGAACGGCGCGTCGATCGCCTCGAAGAGCTCGGGGCAGGGCATCATGCCGCCGGTGAAGAAGTGCTGGCTCATCCAGTCGGTCTCGTCGCGCACCTCGAACGGGTAGGCGAAGCGCTGGTGAGCGAAGACGTGCAGGAACACGCGACCGTCGTCGCGCAGCCAGCCGCGGACGCGACCGAGCAGCTCCTCCCAGTTGCGCATGTGCTCGAACATCTCGACGGAGACCACGCGGTCGAACCGTCGTTCGGTGCGGAACTCGTTCATGTCCGCCGTGAGCACCTCGACGTTCGTCAACCCGCGCTCGGCGAGTTGCGCCTCGATGTGCCTGCGCTGGGGCGCGGAGTTGGAGACGGCCGTGATGCGGCTCGCGGGATAGTGCTCCGCCATCCACAGGGTGAGGGAGCCCCACCCGCAGCCCAGCTCGAGGACGTCCTGACCGTCGACCAGCTCGGCGCGCTCGCAGGTCAACCCCAGCATCGCCTCCTCGGCTTCGTCCAGGGTCGTGTTCGCGTCGGCGTAGAACGCGCTGCTGTACTTCAGCCGTCGGCCGAGCACGCGCTGGAAGAACGCCGGCGGCACCTCGTAGTGCTGCTCGTTGGCCTTCTCGGGGACGGGCGCGATCGTGCTCGTCCTCATCTGCGCGGCCCAGTCCGTCAGCGTTCGCCGGTGGTCCTCCGCGTACAGACCTTCCTGTTCGCGCAGGCGCTCCCCGAGCAGCTTGCGGATCCCGCGGCGGACGAGCGGCTTGGGGACGTAGCCCCGTTCGACGAGATCGAGTGCGGTCTTCATGAGGTCTCGGGCAACTCCGGTGCGGAGATCCGGCGCGGGCCGGGGAAGAAGGCGTTCGTGGTGCGCTGGTAAGCGCGGTAGTCCTCGCCTCGGCTGCGAAGCGACTGCTCCTCCGTCGGAGGGATGCCGGTCACCTTGGTGACGAGGAAGAGCATGAGGAGCGGCGCGAACCAGAGGGTCCAGCCCAGCGGCAGCCCCAGGCCGAGCAGCGGGTACACCGACCAGTGCAGCCACTCGAAGAAGTAGTTCGGGTGACGAGACGTCGCCCAGAGCCCCGTTCGACAGGTCTTGCCGCGGTTCGCGGGGTCGCTGCGCCAGTCGTGCAGCTGCCGGTCGGCGAGGCTCTCCCCCGCGATCGAGAGGACCCAGAGGGCGATCGCCGCGAAGTCGTTCCAGCGCCAGCCGGCGGTCTCCGCCGCGGCCGGGATCAGGAACGCGAGCGAGAGCAGCACGGCGAGGAGCGCCTGGGCCTGGAAGAAGAGGAAGAGCCAGGGCTCGAACCGATCCCCCCAGCGCGTGCGAAGGATCGCGTACCGTCCGTCCTCCGACTCGGTCGCGACGCGGCGAGCGAGCAGGAGGGTCAGGCGCGCGGACCAGAGCCCGGCCAGGAGACCCACGAGGAGCCGCCGCGGCGCCCAGCCCTCGGCCAGCGTGGCGAAGGTGACGGCCAGGACCCCCAACCCACCGGCCCACAGGACGTCGACGATGCCGGCGTTGCGGGTCCGGCGCTGGCGCAGCCACGCGAAGGCCATGACGGCCGCGTAGGGCGGGAGCGCGAGGACCGGGAGGTGCCAGAGTTCGTCCACGCGGCGTCTTTCGCGCCCAGGAGGCTCGCGGATGCATCCGTTCGAGAGCTAGGCCCGAACAAAGCCCCATGTCGAAACCCGTGCTGGTCGCGTGCCTCCTCGCCGCGACGGCGGCTGCTGCCCTCCTCGCCAGCTCCTGCCGCTCCCTTCCGAAGAGCGAGCTGCAGCAGCGGGTCGCCGCGCTCGAGAAGAACGCCGCTCTGACGGGTCTGGAGCGCCTGGAGTTCTCCGCGGACCTGGGAGGCGGAGACCAGCCCCTGGAGCTCGTCTACCACCACGCTCCGGGGCCGGAGGGGAACGCGAGCCCGCCCGTCGTGCTGGTCCACGGGACGCCGTCGACCCTGTACGCCTGGACCGAACTGATCCACGGTACGGAGGCCTTCGAGGGTCTCGCCGCCGCGCGGGACGTCTACGCCATCGAGGTGATCGGGCACGGCTTCGCGCCCGGCGACGCCTCCCCCTACAGCTTCGATCGCTGCGCACGGTTCGTCGCCGGCGCGCTGGCGGCGCTCGACCTGGAGCGCGTGCACCTGGTCGGCTCGTCCTACGGCGGAGAGTTCGCGTGGCGCGCCGCGCTGCTCGCACAGGAGCGGATCGCGAGCGTCGCTCTCTTGGACGCGTCGGGCATCGAGCGCCGCGAGGGGGACTGGCTCTCGGAGGAGATCGTCATGCGCGAGAACGGACTGGCCGACCTGGGCTGGCTCCTGAACTCCCGCGACCGGATCGCCTCGGCCCTGGCACCGCACTTCGACGGGATTCCCGCCGACCGCGTCGAGGAGTTCTTCCTCGTCTGCGAGAACGCGCACAACTGGAAGGCGATGATCGCGCTCGCCCGGGACGAGAACGGCCAGGCCGCGTCCCAGCTCCCGAACCTGCGCGCGCCAGTGCTGCTCCTGTGGGGCGCGAACGACCTGGCGTACCCGCCGGACCACTACGCGCAGCGCTTCGCGGACCTCTTGCCGGACAGCGAGCTCGTCACGCTTCCGGACACCGGACACTACCCGCACGAACAGCGCCCCGAGCTCGTCGTACCGCTCCTCGAGGGGTTCTACGACGAGGTCGAGGCGCGGCCCTGAGCCC
>CAZDYS010000050.1:7215-9175 GCA_964509445.1 uncultured Planctomycetaceae bacterium | reverse complement strand
GACGGGCGCGAGGCGATCTTCGGCGTCGAGCTCGGACACCGCTCGGACATCCGCCGCAGCCTCTTCGAGGACGGATCCTGGACCGAGCCCGAGATCCTGCTGGAGCACGAGGTCTACCGGTTCCACGACCCGTGCCTGTCCGCGGACGGCGCGCGGCTGTACTTCGTGTCGGATCGGCCGATCGACGGCGTCGGGCCGCCGAAGGACAGCGACCTGTGGTACGTCGAGCGCCAGGGGGACGGCTGGTCCGAGCCGATCCGCCTGCCGGACACGGTGAACTCGCCCGCGAACGACTACTACACGTCGCTGACCGACGAGGGGCACCTCTACTTCGCGCGGAACGTGGCGACGGCCGAGGGAGAGGACAGCAACTACGACCTGTTCCGGGCGCGCTTCGTGGACGGGGAGTTCGAGCCGGCCGAGCCGCTGCCGGGCGCGGTCAACACGGGGGCCTACGAGGCGGATCCCTTCGTCGCGCCGGACGAGTCCTGGCTGATCGTCTGCTCCACGCGCCGCAGCGGTCAGGGGCGCGGCGACCTCTATCTGAGCGTGCGCGGCGAGGACGGGAACTGGTCCGCAGTCCAGAGCCTCGGGTCGAAGGTGAACACCGAGGGGCACGAGCTCTGCCCGTTCGTGACGCCGGACGGTCGCTGGTTCCTGTACACGAGCCAGGAGGAGATCGTCGCGATCGACGCGGCCGTGCTCGCCGAGGCGCGCGCCGCCCTGGCCGCCGAAGAGCAGCAGCCCGCGGTAGAGGGAGCCGTGCGCTAGGCGGCGCGCCGCGGCGGCCTCTCAGAAACTCTCCTGCATCGACTCCGCGACGACCTCGCGGACCTCGAGCATCTCCTCGGTGTTCTCGCCCTCGTCGTCGAGCGAGTCCTGGACGACGAGCACCCAGGAGGCGTCGCCGGCGCGGAACGCGAAGATCTCCTGCAGGAGGAACGTGCCCGCGAACTCGATCGTGAGCGCGACGCCCGCCGTCTCCTCTCCGAGGAGCTCCAGCTCGATCTCCTCCTCGGAGTCCACGGCGGATCCGAACTGATCGACCATCGTCTCGACGAAGAGCTCGAGCAGGTCCTCGGGATCGGAGATGTCCGGGTAGCGCTGCACCATGACGATGCAGTCCGCCCCGTCGAGCGACCAGGAGAGGATGCCGGGCGTCGAGGTGTCGACGCTGTAGGCCAGGTGCGACGGGTAGTCGAATGCGAGGCCCTCGAAGTCGAAGCGCCGCGTCGGCTTGCTCCGGATCGTGGCCGGGAGCTTCCGGTCCCCCACCGTGACCTCGATCGTCTCGTCGACCTCCAGCTCGTAGCGGTCCTCGCCGAGCACGAGCACGAGCCCGAGCGGCGGCTCCGCGTAGTCCTCGGGAGCCACGCGAACGCGAGACGAGGGGAGCCCCAGAGCCACCAGGGGGAGAAGAAGGAGGAACTTCATGAGATTCTGTCGTCGGGAGGAACCGGGCCGGGAACGGCTCCCCGGGGCCCTGGGAGAGCTCCGGGAGGCAGCCCAGTCCAGCACGGGGCGGACCCGTCGGGAAGATCGCGCTTTGCTCCTTTCCTCGGGCGAGGTAGCGTCTCCCCCGGAAAGCGCGATTCGTAGCGATGAGCTGAAGAGAGTGCCCGGCAAGTGATCTCCTCGCATCCCTTGTCGATCTTGGACTCGCCAGCCAGCTGCACTTGAGACATCTCCTACGCCGATCCGACGGGGCGAAGACCCTGGTCGATGCGGATCTCTGGATCGCGATCCTGGACCTCGGACTGGTCCACGGCTGGCGCCCCCGAGGGACCAAGGATCCGGATGCCGACCTCCGCCGCGCCTCGAACGCCGCCGGCGCGTGGCAGCCGCTGGCCTACTACCTCCCCGTGGGGCAGAGCATCGACGCCGCCGACGCGCGCGAGCTCGCGAAGAGCTGCAAGGAAGGACTCACGGACGTCTCCGAGACGGAGGTTCCCTTCACCGG
>CAZDYS010000050.1:0-7115 GCA_964509445.1 uncultured Planctomycetaceae bacterium | reverse complement strand
GCACGACCGCAGCGAAGCAGGAAGTCGATTCACTCGGAATCGACTCGTACGACACGACAATCGAAATGACCGCTGATCCGCGTTTCCGATCCACAGAGCTGGGCTGAAGGCGCCGACACGGAAGGAAACGAAAGAGCTATGGGAAGCCGACTGTATATCGGAAACCTCTCCTGGGACACGACCGAGGAAACCCTGATCGCAGCCCTCGAGGAAGGCGGACGCGGAGTCAAGGAAGTGCACATGGTCCTGGACCGCGAGACCGGACGACCGCGCGGGTTCGCGTTTGCCGAGATGGCGAACGAAGCGGACGCGCAAGGAGCCATCGAGGCCCTCGACGGCCAACGACTCGACGGACGCGAGCTGAAGGTCAACGAGGCCCGCGAACGCGAGCAGCGCGGAGGCGGGAAGCGCTGGTAGCCTCCCGACGTTCGGTCTCCTGACCGTCTCTCGGGCGGGGTCGTGGACGATCCTCCGCGACCCCGCTCTCGTTTGCGCGACGCGCCTCCACCATCAGCAACGAGTCCCCTCCCCCAAGGAATCGAATGGCGAAGAAGAAGCAGGGCACCTCGGTCGAGAAGCGACAGCGGGAACGCGACAAGATGTTCAAGCGACGCGAGAAGGCCGAGAGGAAGCGGCAGAGGAAAGAGGACAAGGAGCGCGACCTGAGCGCCGAGGACTCTCCGGAGAGCGCACAGGACGGGGAGCCGGCGGGAGACCCCGAGCGGCCCTCGGAGGACTGAGTCGCCGCCGAGCGGCGCGGAAGACCGTCGAGCGGAGGCCCGGGCCCCTCGCCCTCAGGCCCAGCGGTCCCAGCGCGCGCGCTGCTCGGCCACGCTCTCGTCCAGGTCGACGAGAGGGGTCGGCCAGTCGCGCCCGAGCACCCAGTCGAGCGATTCCAGCTGCGCGCGCGAGAGCTCCCAGGGTGCGTGTACGTTCGCGTCCGGGAGGGCGGCGAGCTCCGGGCACCAGAGGCGCGCGTGCCGCCCGCGGCGGTCGTACTTGGCGGCCTGCGTCGCGACGTCGAAGTAGCGGAAGCCGCGTGCGTCGTTGCCGACGCCCGCCGCGTAGGCCCAGTTGCCCCAGTTCGACGCGACGTCGTAGTCGACCAGGCGCGCCTCGAACCACTCGGCTCCCCAGCGCCAGTCGATGCCGAGGTTCTTCGTGAGGAAGCTGGCGACGATCTGTCGACCGCGATTGGACAGGAACCCGCTGCGATCCAGCTCGCGCATGTTCGCGTCGACCAGCGGGATCCCGGTCGCCCCCTGACGCCAGGCCTCGAAGGACGCGGTCTCGTGACGCCAGGGACGCCGCGTTCCCTGCAGCCCCGCGGCGGCGAACAGCGAGGCGCCGTGCCTGCGCGCGATCCACTGGAAGTAGTCGCGCCACAGGAGCTCGAAGGTCAACCAGTAGGTGGAGCGATTGCGGACGCGCTCCTCCTCGTAGCGCTCGATCTCCGCCTGCACGGTACGCGCGGTCACGCAGCCGAGCGCGAGCCAGGGAGAGAGCTTCGAGGAGTAGGCCGCGCCGACCATCCCGTTGCGGGTCTCCTTGTAGGTCCGCAGCCGGTCCTCGCGCCACAGGTACGCCGCGAGCCGTTCGAGCCCCGCGGTCTCGCCGCCGCAGAAGCGCAGGACCGCGCGGTCGTCGTCCCGCGGAGGATCGGCCCCGAGCTCCTCGACCGTCGGCAGCTCTCCCGGTTCGGACGTCCCTCCGGGCGTCGCCCGGCGCAGCGAGTCCGGCGCCGGGAGCGGCGCGTCGTAGGAGCCCGCCGCCTCGACCGCCTTGCGGAACCGGGTGAACACCTCCGGGATCTCCCCGATCCCGAAGGGCAGCTCCTCCGGAGCCAGCAGCGTGCGGTCCCAGAAGGTGCGAAGACGACAGGTGTCGGGCAGCGCCTCGCGAACGGCGCGCTCGACGCGACGCTCCTCGGTTCCCACGAGCTCGTGAGCGTGGAGCGCGCTCCAGCCCTCGCTCGCGGCGAGCCGCGGCAGCACCTCCTCGGGACGTCCGCGGCGCACCAGGAGCTCGCCGCCGAGCGCACGCAGCTCTTGGCGCAGGTCCGCGAGGGCCTCGACGAGGAACCGGCCGCGCCACGGGCTCCAGCGCGGGAGGCTCCGGAGCCGCGACGGCTCCCGCTCGCGCGGATCGAGACAGAACACGCACGTGACGTCTCCCTGGCGCGCCGCTTCGAGGAGCGCCGCGTGATCGCGCACGCGCAGGTCGGCCCGGAACCAGACTCCGGTGCGAGGCGCTCTGTCGGGATCGGGCTGCATCACGTGGGTGCGTCGCGGCCCAGGGGCGGGCGCGACGCCTCCCCTCTTTCGCAAGCCGACCCCGGGTGGATTCGACCAGCCGCCGAAGGACGGTGCGCGTGAGGCTCAGCCGCGGGCGGCGGTCTGCAGGCGCCTCTGCATGTCGGTGATCATCCCGCGCAGGTCGATCAGCGAGCGTTCGCGCTCGGCGGCGTTGCCGCGCTCGATCCGCCCCCACAGGCTGTCCACCTGACGCCGGAAGTTCTCGAGCTCCGTCGTCTCGTCGGGAATCGCCTCCTGCAGCCGGGCGTAGAGCGCTTGCGCCTGCTCGTAGGCCTCGCGCCCGTCCTCCGGAGCGGCGCCGGTCGCGGGCGCGTCCCTCCCGCCCTGGTCGCGCCCCCCCTGATCCCGCACGGCCCGCGCGCGCGCGGCGAGGTCGTTCAGGAGGTCGTGCGCATCCGGAATCGTCCTGCGCAGCTCCGCGTTCGGAGGCGCCTCGCCGTTGCGGGAGAACCGGTCGAGCAGGTCGACGATCGCGTGCTGGCGGCGCGTGAAGTGCGACAGCTCCTCCTCCGGGATCCGACCGCGCAGCGCCGTGTGCGCGCGAACGATCCGCTCGTGGATGCCGCGCAGCTCCTCGAGCAGGGCCTCCCGGTCGTCGTCGCCGTAGCTGCTGGCCGGGAACTCCTCGCGCAGCGCGATGTCGTCGACGATGTCGACGTCTCCGTCGAGGCCTCCGGCCGGCAGCTCCCGGCTACGGTCCGAGAGGTCCCGCAGGAGACTGCGCAGATCGGTGATCGCGCGGCGCAGCTCCCCCTGGGCCTGCGAGCGGCTGATCATGGCCGAGACCGCGTTGAAGCGATCCCGGTAGTCCCGGAGCTCGCGCGCCGGCAGCCCCGCGAGCTCGAGGTCGCTGTAGCCCGCCTGGCACTGCCGCAGCAGCGTCGCGGCCTCCGTCCGCAGCTCGCGGTTGGAGGAGTCCGAGCGGGCGCTCGCGTCGTCGTCCTCCGCGCTCAAGCCCGGGCTGCGCGCGGGCGCGAACCGATCCCCCATCCGATGCACCCACTGGCGCAGCTCCTCTTCCTTGCCCATGGGGACGAGTCTAGCAGGAGCCGTCGAAGGGGTCGCTCAGGCCTTCTTGCGCAGCGGCTGCTTGCCCTTCGAGAGCGAGAGCTCGTGGGATTCGCGCAGCCAGGCTTCCCAGCGCCGCTTCGGCATCGGCCGCTCCGCGGTGAAGCGGACGGTCACCCAGGCCGTGCCCCCGACCTCGTACCGCTCGGGCTCGTCCGCGGCCAGCCCCTCGGCCTCCGCGCGCGAGGCCTCGAGCTTGAACATCGCCTTGTAGCCGATCCCCTTCACGCCCGGTCCGACGAAGAAGAACGCGGTGGTCCCGACGCGGAAGGAGCTCTGGTTGCAGGAGACGCCGGAGGTCACCCCCGGGAGTTGCTGGGCCCGCTCGCGCATCGCGAGCGTCGGATCGGTGGAGCGAGGCATCGGCGGTCGGAAGGAGTCGGCGGGGAAGCCCCCCAGCCTAGCCGCTCTCCCGCGGCCACGCTTCCCCGCCTGGCCTCCGGATCACCCGCCGATGAGCACGGTCCCCTCCGGCGCGTCCCAGATCATCTTGTCCGTCGTGGTGCCCGCCCAGGAGCCCGAGCTCCCGGGCTGGAAGTGGAGCTTCGTGCCGTCGGTCGTCACGTCGAGCGCGTCGTCCATCGTCCCGAAGGGCGTGTCGTAGGCACCCCACGAGCTCGGCGCGTCCGCGTGGAAGTCGACCCAGAAGCCGTCGACCTCGTCCGTGGGCCAGGTCGTGACGTTCGTGTCGAGCCACTCCCGCACGAGGCTCGCGGTGTCAAACGCGTACTCCCTGGTGAACGAGCTGTGGTTGTAGATCACGGCGATGTGGACGTCGTCGTCCCGCTGCATCGCGCAGGCGCTGGAACCGTGCAGGAGCCCGAGGAACTGGTAGTTCTCGGGCACGCCGAGGTGGTCCCGACCGATCTCGTCTCCGGCCACGTGGTAGCGGTCCAGGAAGCGCAGGATCGGCGTCGTGCTCATCACGAGGTTCCCGTGCCCCTGCATCCCCTCCAGGTGGAAGCCACCGTCCGGCCGGGGCACCAGGTCCCCGCCCGGATCGAACACGTTGACCGACTTGCTCGTGTACTTGTAGCCGCGCTCGCGGTACGAGCGGCCCGGCTTGAGCGAGCGCCCCCAGATCACCTCCGTGGCGGGCACCCAGTCCTCCGCCGTCACCGTGCGGCTGGTGAGGAACTGGATCGGCTCCATCCCCGTGAGCTCGCGCACGATCAGCCCGAGCAGCATGTAGCCGAAGTTGGAGTAGGAGTACGTCGAGCCCGGCGTGTGCTGCAGCGGCCGGCTCAGCATGTAGATCGTCGTCTCCTCGCGCGACGGCGGCGACGCGACTCCCAGAGCAGCGGCGATGTCCACCTCGTTGAACATCGGGTCCCAGGAGATCTCGCGGTCCCATCCGCCCTTGTGCTCGAGCAGGTGGTCGACCGTGACCGTCTTGAGCTCCTCCGTCCCGAGCTGCCCGCCGTGGGGCGGGAGGTCCAGGATGCCGCTGACCGGGAGCTGCCCCAGGTCGAACACGAACGCGTCCCGGTCCAGGGTGCCCTCGTCGATGAGGCGTTCGACGGCTGCCGCCATGAAGGGCTTCTCGACGCTCGCCGTGCGCAGCGCCGTGTTTTCGGGCGTGTCGAAGCCGCGCTGGTAGACGATGCGCCCCTGGCGGATGATCCCGACCACCCCGGCGGGAATCCCGTTGTCCTCCATGTAGTCGATTACGACCTGGTCGACGCCGGCGAGCTCCGGAACCGGAACGCCGGTGACCTGGTCGACCTTGTCCTGGGCGGACACGGGCAGAGAGACGGCCAAGAGGGCCGCGAGGGAGAGCTTCGTCGAGGCGTGCATCGATCGGACCATCGTGGTTGCGCCCACAGGGGCCTACTGCAGGGCGACCAGGACGAGCACCAGCCCCTCGCCCTCGGCGTCCGCCGGGAGGGAGCCGAGCGCCTTGCCCAGGATCGTCCCCGCGAGGCGCGCGCGGTCGGTGGCCCGCATCGCCACGCCGGCGCTCGAGGACGTCGTCAGGAGGTCGCCGGGGCGAATCGCGCCGTTCTCCGCGGAGCAGCGCACGTACACCCGACCGGTGAGCGCGACCGGCGTGTCCCCGCCGAGCGGCCCGCCCTTCCCCAGCCGGAGGCCGGCCTGGACGTCGAGCGCTCCCGACACGATCCCCGCGACGCGCGCGTCGTAGGGCGTGGTCGAGGGACGGAGCTCCCCCGCGTGCGCGACGTCGATCGAGAGCACCGTGCCGGGCGGGCAGTGCGCGCCGCCGGTCACGAAGTCCTCGACCAGGTCCGCGCCGCGCAGCTCGAGCACGTCGCTCGTGATGCGACTCGAACCGTTCTCGGTGGAGTCGAGCACGATCGCCACCTGCCCGGCGCCGTCCCGCAGCGTCATCACGGCGCCGCCGTCCGGCGTGTCCGCGAGGATCTCGACGGTCTCGCTCGCCTGGGCGTCGTACATCGAGAAGCGCGCCGACCCGAGCCCGTCCGCGTCGATCTCCACGGAGCGGGCGCCGTCCCCCTTGCTGAGGGTCAGCAACGCACCCTCCTGTGCGGACTCCGAGGCGCGCACCTCGAACGTCTTCGTCCCTCCCTCGGTGCGCATCCAGAAGCGCGCGCCGTGATCGTCGTGCGCGTCCGCGACGACGGTGTTCGTCCCCCCGTTGTTGCGCAGGCGCAGGAGAGCACCCTCTCCGGCGGACTCCTCCGCGAACAGCTCGATCGCCTCGGCGCCGGCAGCCGAGCGCACGGAGATCTTCGAGCCGAAGTCGTTGTCCGCGTCGATCACGATCGTGTTCGTGGCGTCACGGTTCGAGAGGATCAGCGAGCCACCGCCGCTCGTGCGTCCGGGCGACTGTGCGTCGAGCCGCACCGTCTCCGACCCGTCGACCTCGTACATCGTGAGCGCAGAGCCCTGGCTGCGGCTGCGCTGGGCCTGCAGGAGCACGGTCTGCGTGTCTCCCTCGTCGAACATCTTGAGGACCGAGGAGCCGGTGCCGCCCTCGCCGTCGGCACGCAGGCTCACGCTCCCGTCGCCCCGACCGAGCTCGAGCGCCGCTCCCGTCCCCGGCGTCTCCTCCGACAGGACGTGCGCGGTGCGCACGCCACCGGACGTCCACAAGCTGACCTCCGATCCTGGCGAGTTGCCCTGCAGCGAACGAAGCTCCAGCGTCCGCTGCCCGTTGTTCTGCAGCAGCTCGACCTGCGCACCACCGGCGTTCTCCGCGTCGAGCACGATCGTGTCGAGTCCCTGGACGTTCGAGAGGTCGAGCTGAGCGCCCTCCCCCTCGGACTCGTGAGCGCGCAGCTCGATCAAGGGCAGCGCCGTCGCACCCAGGAGCCACAGGTGTGCCCCGCCGAAGGCACCGGCCGCGAGCAGCGTGTGGGCCTCTTGCGCTCCGAAGCCCGGAGGCCCGACCATCACGTTGCCCTGGAACGAGCCGGCCAGGGACTGCGACTGGGCGAGCAGCGCCGGGATGCGGTCGCTCGAGGTCCGGAACACCCCCCCGGGCGCATCTCCGAGCGCCTCCGCGAACAGGCCGGCGTCGACGCTCCCGGCCGGATCCGGCGCGACGTGGAGGCGAGCGAGCGGAGCGAGCGTGCCCAGGCCGACGCGGCGCGTGGCCGCGTCGACGAACAGGTCGAGTCCGAGCGGAAAGAGCCGCCCGACGGTCGGCACCGTGCCTGCTTCGATGCAGCCCGGTCCGCTCTGGTCGGCGATCGCGTCGGCGCAGGGGAGCGCGGGCTGCAGGGGCTCCGCGCTCGTGCCCGGCACGGG
>CAZDYS010000049.1:0-13872 GCA_964509445.1 uncultured Planctomycetaceae bacterium | reverse complement strand
CCCTCCGCCGTCCCCACCCGCGCGACGAGCGCCGCCTCCGCGGCCTCCGCCTGCTCTCCGGTCGCCACCGCTCCCAGCGCCTGGGCCGCCTGGGACCCCACGAACGCGTCGTCGAGCAGCGCGAGCAGACGCGACGCGGCTCCGCTCGCACGCGGCCCCATCCGCTCGAGGCTCTGGAGCGTGTGGATGCGCACGTGCGCGCTGGGGTCCTCCAGGATCTCGCACAGGACGGAGGCCGCGGAGGAGCCGAGACGGGCGAACACGAAGCGTGCGTCGTCCACGCTGCGGAGCCCGAAGCCGTCGAAGGCCGAGGCGAGCTCGAACAGCTCGCGCTCGAACCGCGGCGAGCGCTGCGGGCGATCGTCCACGAGACGCCCCGCGCGCCAGGCCTCCTGGAGCTCCTCCGGGCTCGCCACGCCCGCACGCGCGACCAGTTCCTCGAGCCGCGCCGTCGCGGACGCGCGCTGCTGCGCGTCCGGGGACGTCCGCGCGACGACCTCGAGCCCCGCGAGGCCGGCGTAGTTCCCGTGTTCCGCCAGGGTGCGCGCGATCCACACGACGGTCGCGTGATCGGTCTCGTACTTGAGCCGCCGCACGAGGCGCGGCACGACCCAGTCGGCTTCGCGGGCTCCGAGCCGCCAGGCCGCGTGGGCGCGCACCCAGGGATCCTGCGCGTCTTCGACCAGCGCGAGCAGCGCCTCCTCCGCCGGAGGGTCCGGTTGCTCCGCGAGGAGCGCGAGCGCCGCGCGTCGCTCCCCCACCGAAGCGCTCGCGTCTTGGACGCACGCGGAGAGCTCTCGCGCGTAGTCGAGGTCGCCGGTCCGCAGCTCCTCGAACGCGAGGGACTGCTCCGCCTCGTCCTCGCTCGCCGCCAGCGCCACGAGACCGAGGACGTGCTCTCGAGCCGCCCTCTCGCGCGGAGTCCTGAGCCGGAGCCGCTCGGTTCGTTCGGCGAGCTTCGCGCGGACCGAGCGGTCCGTCGAAGCGTGCTCCGCGGGGCCGGGCTCGCGAGGCTCCTCCGCGGGCGGGGCGCGCTCGGCGGTGCGCGCGATCGCCAGGGTCTTCTGCCCACTCGGAGAGGAACTCGGCTCCCCGCACGCGAAGAGGCACCCGCCCACCAGCAGCCCGGCGAGGACGGATCTCACGGAGCGAGCTCGATGCGGTGCACGAGCCGCGAGAGCTCGGCCGTCGTCGGGTCCGGGTTCTCCGGGTCCTTCCACAGCGGCTGACGCATGTAGAACAGCGCGACCTCGACGGGACCGCTCTCCTCGAGCTCGAGCCGCAGCGTCTCGCCGGCCTGCAGCGCCGTCCTCGGGAGGTGCGTCTCCGTGCGGTACGGATCGCGGATGCGGTACAGGTGCCGCCACGCGTCCTCGCCGCGCGGGCGCCAGAACAGGTCGGAGCTGCGCGAGCGCTCGTCGGTCGGATAGGCGTGGCCGGCGCCGACGTTCTCGACCTCGATCACGTAGCGGTCCTCGACGCGGGAGCCGCGCAGCTCGACCGCGCTCGCGAGCAGAGCCTCGTCGTCCGCCCCCGGAAACGCGTGCCCCCGACCGTCGGCGACCGCGTCGTGCCCGCGCGGCATGTGGCAACTCACGCAGTCCTGCCCACGCTCCGGCCAGGAGGAGTCGCGCCACTGGTCGACGGTCGCGTGCTGGTTGTGGCAGCCGGCGCAGAACGCGGGCTCGGAGAGCTCCGGCGTCGCGACCGGCCGGCAGGGTGCGTCCACGACGGTGCGCGTCGCCGCCATCCGCCCGTCCGGCAGGAGGTGACAGGAGATGCAGTCGACGCCTTCCGCGCGCCGCACGATCCTCGGGAGCACGCGCTCGCCCACCCCGGTCGTGAAGATCGGGCGCGGCGCGTGGCAGTCGATGCAGTTCTGGTTCTGGAAGCCGTCGGTCTGCGCCTGCACCACGGGGTTCGTCCACGCGATCGCGTGCTGGGACTCCTCCCAGGCGGCGAAGACCTCGGAGTGGCAGGCCGCGCACTCGGTCGAACTCTCGAAGGATCGGAGCGCGACCGCGTCCGGAGGAGCTCCTGCCCCGCTCGCCGCCGCGCCCCCGTCCGGGCGCACGGGGGATTCCTGGAACGGCTCCAGTGGCCCGGGACCGTCCGGAGCCTCGAAGGACGAGCTCGCCTCGCTCGCTCCGGGCTTCCACAGTCCCGCCGCGCAGAGGGCGACGATCAGGCACCCGAGCAGGAATCGCAGCGCGCTCATGAGCCCTTTGTATCCGCTCCGCGCCCGGGCGTAACCGGGGAGGCGATCCCCGGGCCGGTCCCTCAGTCCTCGGGATCTCCGTCCGGCGCGAAGAAGTCCGCGAGAGCCGCCTGCTGCGCGGCGGTCGGCTCCTCGACCGGGACGATCCGGCCGCGCTGCACCGTGTGCCCGATCACGTCCAGGTGCTGCGCCAGGTCGGGGCCTTCGTTGCCCAGCACGAAGGACTCGTACACGTCGGAGAGGTCCCCGTCGGCCACCTGGTTGAGGATGTCGAGGACACCGTCCTCCTCGAAGCCGCGACCGGTCGCGTCGTACTCCGCCATCACGTGGCGCAGGAAGTCGACGACTCCCCGCTCGCCCCCGGACGACCTCCGCATCTCGAGGTCCAGCGCGAGGATCACGCGCGGGCCGTGCTGGTACATCTTCACGGAGAACGCCTGCAGGTCGTTCATCGAACCCCAGTCGCGAGCGTTGCGCGAGGTCTCGACCAGCGAGGGCAACTGCGCGGCGATGCTCGCGAGCTGCTGGGACGGGCCGACCGCGCGAAAGAACCCGGCGCGATCGAGCAGCCCGGCCTGCAGGAGCACGTGCTGGGTCATGTACTCGGTCATCGGCTCGTTCACCCAGATGGTCCCGGTCTGGAACGGCTCGGTGAAGTCGGGCTCGCGGATCTCCTGCACGTGCACGCGCTCGGCGCACCAGAGATGGAAGAACTCGTGGGCGATCAGGCCGTGGGCGAACTGCGCCGGCATGCGCTCGGGCAGCAGGATGAGGGTCGAGAAGGAGTGCTCGAGCCCGGAACCCGCGCCCTCGGGAACGTAGCCGATCAGGTAGTGGTAGCGGTCGTACGGCACGCCCCCCATCAGCTCCGCCGCCGCGGCGGAGATCTTCACGCAGTCCTCGACGACCGCCTCGGCCTCCGCTCCCGTCTTGCCGTAGATCGTCACGGCGAGCGGCTTGCCCGCCACCTCGCGCTCGTAGGTCGTGTGCGTCCCGGAGAAGAACAGCGGAGAGTCCTCGAACCGCGCGAACGACTCCGCTCGATACCGTCCGTCCTCTCCCTGCCGCAGCGCGGTCGCCGCTTTCCAGCCCTGCGGGAGGTCGACCTCGAGGAAGAACGGCTCGTCGTCGCGGTCCGGCACGAAGCCGAACAGCGAGACCGGCGTCACGTAGGCGTAGTCCCGCGTGATGCGGTTGGACTCGACGTCGAGGACGGCGCCGTGCGTGACCAGACCCTCGGAGAGGGACCGCGCCCGGTAGCGAACCACGACCTCCTCGGCCCCCTCGGCGGCGATCACGAACTGCGAGGCGCTCACGCGCTCGACGGACAGCTCGCGCCCCGCGCCGTCGGTCGCCTCCAGCCCCTCGACCAGCCGCCCGTAGTCGGCGACGTGGTAGGCGCCCGGCGTCCAGCGCGCGATCCAGTAGTCGACGTCGGCGCCGCCGGGGTTCGCGAAGCGACCGGTGACGGACCAGAGCTTCGCCTCGGTGTCGAGGGAGAGCTCGTAGGAGAACTGCGCCGCGGCCGGGGCCGCGCACAGCGCCAAGGTGAGGAGGGCTCGCTGGATCATGGTGGAGAGTCTAGCGGTGCTCGGCGCGCGCCCTCTCCAGCCGTGACACGAAGCGAACGTGGCGAGGAGCCCGTGCGCGAAGCGCTTTGCCACCCCGCCGGAGCCGGCCGTTGCCTACATTGGGCGCACGATGCCCTCCACGGAAGACCTGCGCCGACCGGACGAGCTCGAGCGCGCGGAAGAGATCTACTTCCGCGAGCTCGATCGGTCGGACGAGGCGCTGGACGTGGACGCCCTGTGTCGATCGCACCCGGAGCTCGCAGCCGCTCTGCGGAAGGTGCACGGCGACTACGACTGGCTCGATCGCCTGTGCGAGCTGGAGAGCGCGCCCCTGGAGCTCGAGGACGGGCCGATCGAGCCCCTGGACCTCGAGCTGCTCGTCGAGGCGCGCGACGAGGACCGCTACGAGGTCCAGGACGAGATCGGACGGGGAGGCATGGGCACCGTCTACCGGGTCTGGGACGCCCGCCTGCGCCGCGAGCTGGCGATGAAGGTCTCGACCGCCCAGCGTCGCCCCTCCTCGGGGAACACTCCCGCATCGCGCTCGCTCTACCGCTTCCTGGAGGAGGCGCAGGTCATGAGCCAGCTCGACCACCCGGGCGTGCTCCCCGTGCACGACCTCGGCGTCGACTCCGAAGGGCGGCTGTTCTTCACGATGCACCTGGTGCGCGGCAGCAGCCTGAAGACGGGCTTCGCGCGCGTCGGCGCGGGAGACGACGGCTGGAGTCTCGCGCGCGCCGTCGGCGTCCTGGTGAAGATCTGCGAGACGGTCGCGTTCGCGCACGCCAAGGGCGTGATCCACCGCGACCTGAAACCCTCCAACGTGATGATCGGCAGGCTGGGAGAGGTCTACGTGATGGACTGGGGCCTCGCGCGGGTGCTGGGCTCCTCGGATCCGCACGGCGAGAGCATGCACGCGCTCGCGAACGACCCGGAGGCCATCGTCGGCCTGCGGCGCTCGAAGGCCGAGGAGAGCGGTGAGGCGAACCTCTTGACCGTGGAGGGGTCCGTCGTCGGAACACCGAGCTTCATGTCCCCGGAGCAGGCCGCCGGGGAGCAGGACCGCATCGGAACGCCGACGGACGTCTACGCGGTCGGAGCCATGCTCTATCAGCTGCTGACCGGGACGGTGCCCTACACCGAACCGAGCGCGAGCGAGGATGCGCTCACCGTGCTCGAGCGAGCGCGCGCCGGCCCTCCGCCGCCCGTCGAGGAGCTCGCTCCCCAGGCGCCCGCAGAGCTGGTCGCCATCTGCGAGAGGGCGATGGAGCGCGAGCCGGACGCGCGCTACGCGGGCATGGTGGAGCTGGCCGACGACCTGCGGGCCTGGACGGAGCACCGGGTCGTCGCCGCCTACCGCACCGGGCCCTGGACGGAGGCGCGGAAGTGGGCGCGACGAAACCGGCTGACCGCGCTGGCCTCGGGGCTGGCCCTTCTCTCCGTTCTCGTCGGTTCGCTCGTGATCGCCTCCCTGCAGACGTCGAAGAGCGAGCGCGTTGCGTTCGAGCGCTCGCGCGCCGACGTCCAGGCCTACGCGGCGAACATCGCCGCGGCCCAGGCCTCGATCGAGGCAGGTCGGGTGGACGTCGCGCGCGAGCACCTCAACCTGTGTCCGCCGGAACGTCGCGGCTGGGAGTGGAACCACCTCCACAGTCGCCTGGACGAGAGCGTGCTCACGATCCAGCTCGGGGGAACGGGCTCCCACGACGTGGTGACGACCGAGGACGGCACGGAGCTCGTCGTCGCCGCGGCGAGCGGCGAGCTCGAGGTCTTCGACGCGCTCGACGGAACGCGGCGATGGCAGCGAGCGAGCACCCTGTCCGGAACGCTGTCCGTCCAGCTGTCGCTCCAGCCGGGTGGTCCCCTGGCCTGTGTCGCCATCGATCGGGCGGGCTGGGGGATCTGGGACCTCGAGCAGCGTCGTGAGGTGTTCGTCCAGCCGCAGCCGAAGGCCTGGTCCTTTGCGACCGCGTTTCACCCGGACGGATCACGCCTCGCGATCTGCAGCCGCTACGGACTCGAGGTCCGGGACGCGACGAACTTCGAGAACCGGCTCTTCGCGACCGAGGGCGAGACCCCGCTGTACGGGTTGGTCTTCACGCCCGATGGAGAGCGGCTGCTCACGCGGTCCGTGGAGCATCTCCTCGTCTTCGACGCGGAGGACGGCACGCTGCTCGAGCGACACGAGCTGCCGGAGCGTGACGTCCTGACCGGGCGCCCGGTCGCGCTGTCTCCGAACGGCCTGCTCGCGGTGGGCCGCATGAACGGCACGACCGGTCTCATCGACAGCATCGGGGGCGCGGAGAGTCCCCGCGTCCTGTCCGGGCACCGTTCTCCGGTCTGGCGCCTGGCGTTCGACCCACGGGGAGAGCTTCTCGCGACGAGCTCCTGGGACCACACCGCCGCGATCTGGTCCGTCCGCACGGGCGAGCGCCTGACGCGCACCCTGGGACACACGGCCCGCATCGACGGTCTCAGCTGGCACCCGACGCTCCCGCGGCTCGCGACGACCTCGGAGGACGGAACCCTGCGGCTCTGGAGCGCGTTCGAACCGCCCGGCGTCGATCAGCAGCGGGGGCGGAGCACGTTCGACGAGGCGCTGGCTCTCCAGGACGGCAACGTCCTGCTCGCGGGTCCCCACCCTGGCTGGTCCCTGTGGGACATGGACTCGGGCGACGTCCTCCTCCGGACCTCCATGGAGCGCGAGACGGTCCGCGCGATCGCGTTCGACGAACGCTCCGGGATCCTCGCGGCGGGCGATGCTTTCGGGAGCGTGAGGATCTGGAGCCTGGCCGGCGAACTCCTGCAGACGCTGACCCTCGGCGAAGGAGTGAACGCGGTCGTCTTCCACCCGACGGAGCCGATCCTCGCGGCGGGCGGCACGCTCGGCACCCTGCGCACGTGGAGCACGGCTTCGTGGGAGGAGGAAGCCTCGCTCGCCTGCGACGGGACGGTGTTCGACGTCCTGGTGCACGAGAAGCGACGCGAGCTCCTCGTCAACACGCGCCACGGGCCGCTCGAGCTGCGCGACCCGCGCGGCCTGGAGCTGCTGCGAGCGATCGACCTCGGCGTTGGCCTCCGGGACGTCGCGCTGTCCCCCTCGGGAGCCCGGCTGGCGACGGCGGGGGAGGACGGCGTCGCGCGCCTGTGGAGCACGAACAGCTGGGAGCTGGAGCAGACGTTCCGCGGCCACACCGACGCCATCGAGTGCCTGGCCTTCACCGGCGACGGGGAACGTCTTGCGACGGGCGGTCAGGACCAAACGGTGCGCATCTGGTCGCTGGAGGACGGACACCACGTGCTCACGCTCCCGGACCATCCGAGCCCGGTGAACGACCTGGTCTTCCACCCGGATGGACGCTGGCTGCTGGCGCTCTCGCGCACGCTGACCATTCGAGACGGAGCGCCGACGCGTCGTGAGCTGGGTGCCCGGGGACGCGCCGAGGAGCGGGTCCTGGAGCGCGTCGCAGCGACCTACCGCCGCCTCCACGGGAAGGAGCGTGTCGTCGAGGACCTCCTGGCGGCCCAGGACCTGTCTCCGCTCGAGAAGCGCGCCGCCGTCCACCGAGCGCGGCTCCGCGAAGGCAACCTCCACGCCTTGCTGCTGGAGATCTGGGAAGACGTGTTCCGCACCGACCTCGACGAGGACCGCCGGGAAGAGGTCCGTTCGCGGGCCGAGTACCTGCACGAGAACGCCACCGGACCGCACGTGCTCGGACACATCGCCGCCGGGCTCGCGCGCATGCACGCGGGCGAACCTCCGGCATCGATCCGGGAGCCGATCCTGGCGTACCTCGAGCGCGTCGACGAGCCCTACGCGGGAGCCCACGGGATCCTCGCCATCGCCCATGCGCGCGAAGGAGACGAAGTGCGCGCACGCAGCGAGCTCGACGCGATGGTCGAGCGACTGGGCGAGAGGTTCGTCTCGGAGGAGCTCCGGTCCCTCCTGGCCCGAGCGCGTGCGGAGGTCCTGGGAGAATGAGGCCGCCCGAAGAGTGGATCCGTCGCGCCCAGCGCGGTGAGCAGGTCGCCCTGGACGCGCTGATCGAGGGAGCATCGCCCGTGCTCCGGCGCTACCTGGAGCGGCGCCTGGGCCAGCGCCTGCGGCGGTTCGTGTCGGTCTCCGACCTCGAGCAGGAGGTCCTGATGCAGGGCCTGCAGGGACTTCGGCGGCTGTCCCCCGAGGCCACCGTCGACGACTTCCACGCGCTGCTCTTCACGCACGCACGCTGGGCCGTCGGAAAGGCCGCGCGCCGCAACCGCAACGCCGCCGGCGAGTCGCAGCGCTCGGCGGAGCCCGGTCTCCCGAGCCGCAGCATGGGCAGCGTGACGCGGGACGACGAGGCGGCCTGGCTGCGCAGGCGGCTCGGCGACCTCCCGGACGGGCAACGGGCGGTCGTCCAGAGGCGACTCCAGGGATGGACCTTCGCGCGGATCGCGGAGGATCTCGGGCTGCGCGAGGACGCCGCCCGCAAGCGCTTCGTGGCCGCGGCCCGCGAGCTGCGCGGCACGCGCCCCTCGAGCTAGCGACGCGAGGAGAGGCGGCGTGGGGACCGATGCCTCGGCGGAGGCCGCTCCCGCGACCGTCCGCGACGGCGAAGAAAAACGCGCGCTCGGTTTCCGGTTGCCCCGGGAGCGCGGTCTGAGGGTTCGAACGAGCTTCTCCCCTGCTCCCCAGAACCCACAGATTCCCCATGAGAGCCCTCCAGGTCCTCCTCCCGCTCACGCTGGCCTCCGTCTCGCTCGCGCAGGATGCCGGCACCCCGACCCCCATGGCCCCCTTCTTCTGGGGCGACTTCGACGGCGACGAGCTCGCCGACGCACTCGTGCTCGACCCGACCGGGCACCCGCGGCTGCTGCACAACCGCGGCGACGGAACGCTGGAAGACGTGTCCGTCACGGCCGGCATTCCCTCCCAGCTCCCGATCCGCTTCGCGCTCTGGCAGGACGTCGACGGCGACGCGGACGCGGACCTGTTCCTGGGGACCCTGCTGGGTCCCAGCCGTCTGCTCACGAACCAGGGAGACGGCACCTTCCTCGAGGTCGACGCGGGATTCGCGCACGAGGGCGAGGACCTGCACGCCGCCTTCCTCGACTACGACCGGGATGGCCTGCCGGACCTCCTCGTGCGCACGCGGACCGAGAGCCACCTGTACCGCAACCTCGGCGGCGGCGCGTTCGCGGTCGTCGAGACCGGGCGCTCGACGCTCCTCGTGCCCTTCGCTCCCTCCAGCGCGCCCGCCACGGTCGAGGCCGAAGCTCCTGGAGAAGGCGCCGCGACCACCTCGCCCCGCCCCGACCTCGCCCCGGACTCCGGCCCGACGGCGGCCGACCTCGTCACGCCGACCGCCGCATCCGGAGCCGGCGAGGAAGCGACGGAGACCCGGACACCGCCGAGCCCCTCGATCGACTCGGCCCGCGCGCTCGGCATCGTCTGCGCCCAGTCGATCGAGGACGTTGCGAGTGGAGGCTGCCTCAACGCGTCCTCGACCCCCACGCTCGGTCTCTTGTATCCGATCAGCGAGAACCTCTACGTGGCGCCGGCCGGCAACGTGGGCCTCGGGACGACCACTCCGTCCTCGCGCCTCGAGATCGACGGGGACCTGCGCCTGTCGGACGACCAGGACGGAATCCGCTTCGCGAACGCCTCGGGAACGACCACGCCCATGATCCGGATGTTCCAGAACGGAACGTCGAACGCGAACCGGATGGTCGTGGCGCACTCCGACGTCTACCCGGACTGGGGCCTGCAGTATCGCGACGCCGGCGACGTCTTCGCGTTCCTCGGGAGCGGCGACCCCGCTCTGGAAGTCGACCTCGGCGCACTCAAGGCGACCGCCGCGGACATGGCCGTGACCGGAGTCCTCGAAGCGTCCGAGATCGACGCCAGCAGTCAGCTGGACCTCGTCGGTGGCTCGACCCAGACCGCGCTGCGCTTCCTGCCGTCCGGCCCGAACGCCTCCACCACGATCACCCTCGGGGAGGACGCCGCAGGGCTGAACGCGTCCATCGTGCGCTACGACGGGCTCTTCAACCGGTTCGAGCTCCGGGAGCGTGCGGGCGGCTCGACCTCGAGCCCGCAGTTCGTCCTCGAGCACGGAACCGGCGACGTCGGGATCGGCGACACGAACCCGACCGGCAAGCTGGACGTCCGTAGCGACGGGCTCGGCACGTCGGCCGCCACGATTCGCGCGACGAACTTCGCGACGACCGGGGGCATCGCGTACTACGGAACCACCTCGGGAAGCGACGCGACCGCGGTCTTCACCCAGAGCGGCTCCGGCCCCATCCTGCGCGGCTTCAACGGAGGCGGCAGCCCCGTGTTCGAGGTCCGCAACTCCGGACGGTGCGTGACGAGCGCACTGCAGATCACCGGTGGAGGCGACCTCGTCGAAGGGTTCGATTCGAGCGGCTCCTGCGAGCCTGGCACGGTCGTCGTCATCGACGCACGGAATCCCGGCAAGCTCCTTCCCTCGAAGGGGACCTACGACCGCACCGTCGCTGGCATCGTCTCCGGCGCCAACGGCGTGAACCACGGAATCCGCATGGGGCAAGACGACGTCCTCGACGGCGACACGCTCGTCGCGATGAGCGGTCGCGTGTGGGTCAAGGCGACCGATGCGAACGGCACGATCCGCCCGGGGGACCTGCTCACGACCGCTGATCGGGAGGGACACGCGATGAAGGCGACGGATCCCGAGCGCGCGTTCGGCGCCGTGATCGGCAAGGCGATGTCGGCCTTGGACGAGGAGACCGGCATGGTCCTGACCCTGGTGAGCCTCCAATGAAGTCGTCCCTCCCCCGTCTCGCCCTGGCACTGCTGCCGGCCCTGGCCCCCGTGGCCGCTGGACAGCGCACCGCGCTCCTCCCGCAACCGGACACGGACGAGTCCCACGAGTCGTTCTCCCGAGACGCCGCTCCGCACGCACACGGAGCTTGCTCCGGAGCCTTCGCGGTCGAGCTCCCGCCCGGCGTGAGCCTCGGCGGCGTCCCGGCGGGAGAGCGACGCAGCGGCCCGTTGCAGATCGTCGCCGAGTGGGACGCCACCCTGCTCTCCTCCAACGACGAGAACTACGTGTTCACGCCGGGCAGCAACAAGCTCCAGCTCCGCATCAACGGCGTCTTCCTGCCGGTCATCGTCTTCCCCGCCATCACGCTGACGGCCGACGAGGTCGCGGACGTGCTCGATGCGGTTCCCGCGTTCGCGGCCGAGTGCGATGCGCGCGGCTGGAACTCGCACAACGGAGGGGGCACCAGCGCGGAGGCCGTGCTGTTGCGAACCCACGGCGCCAGCTTCGGGACCATCGAGGTCCTGAACACGGCGGACAGCGCTCACAACGTGCTGGGCTTCGCGCTCGGAACGACCACGACGCAGGTCGACGCCGCGCGCAGGATCATCTTTCGCCACGCGTTCGACGAGTGGGAGGCCCTGATCCAGGACGGAGGTGAGATCCAGAGTCCGTACATCGCTCGTGTCGGGTACCGGCCGTCTCGACCCCTGGGAGCGCTCGCGAGCGCGGGCCCGATCACGAGCGGCGGACTGATCGTGGGCGGAGTGCTGAACTTCGACAGCACCGAGAACTGGTTCGAGGACCCGAGCCCGGCCGACGACATCGAGTTCGAGAACGGGTCCGTTCCGCTGTTCTCCTACGACCTCTTGACCGTCGCGAGGCACGAGATCGGGCACGCCCTCGGGTTCATCGGATCGGACGGACTGAACGACCGGACGACGACCCTGGCCGCCAACCTCCCTCCCACGGCGACCACCTGCACGGTCACGAGCACGGCAGGGTTCCTCGACGAGGGGACCTTTCACGTCGGCGGGGAGATCATCGAGTACACCTCGAAGACCCCCACCCAGCTCCTCGGACTGACGCGCAACGACCCGCAGGCGACCTACTTCGCGGGAGCCACCGTGACGAGCCGCAACATCTACGACCGCAACCGGCTCAACATCGGCGTCTACTCGGCGGGGGACCACACGCACGACGCGCTGCACCCGAACGACCTGATGAACCCGACGATCGGCTCGCGCACGCGTCGCCCGATCTCCCTGTACCCGGACGTCGTTCGAATCTCTCGCGGTCGAGACGCCACCGTCCCGATGGTCGTCCTCGACCCGCAGGGCGCACCGTCCCCCGACGGGCGCGCGGGCTTTCCCTTCCCCGACATCGAGAGCGCCGCGGCCGCGACTCCGTCGGGCATCCCGTTCCTGATGACGAACGGCACGTACCTGGAACCGAGCCTGCCGACCGTCGTGACGTCGGCGCACCTCTTCCACCTCGCGCGGGACGCGTTCGTGGTCGCGAGGTGACTCGGCCCCGGGGGAACGCTTCCGGGCGCGGAGCGGTGCGAGCCGCTCCGCGCCTCTCCCTGTTCTCCAGGGAGCGGCTCAGCGACCGAGCGCGCGCCCCACGATCTCCGTCACGTCCTTGGACAGCCCCTGGTGGTCGCGGATGCGCTCGAGCTGCGCCCGCATGAGGCCCTGTCGCCCCTCGTCGAACCGCTGCCACTGGTTGAAGGCGGAGACCACGCGGGCGGTGACCTGCGGGTTGATCGCGTCGAAGGCCAGCACCTGGTCCGCGAGGAAGGCGTAGCCGGCCCCGTCCGCGCGGTGGAAGTGCACCGGGTTCGCCATCCCGAAGACGCCGAGCACGGAGCGCGCCCGGTTCGGGTTCTGGAGCGTGAAGTCGGCGTGCTCCGTCAGCGCGACCACCCGGTCGAACGCGTCCTCGGTCGAAGCCATCGCCTGCACGGCGAACCACTTGTCGAGTACGAGCGGTTCGTGCTTCCACTTCTCGTGGAAGGCCGCGATCGCACGCTCGCGTTCGTCCCCACCGAGCTCCACGAGGTTCGCGAAGGCCGCGGAGGAGTCCGTCATGTTGTCCGCCGACTCGAACTGACGGACGCACTGCGCGGTCGTCTCCGGCGTCTCGAGGGCCGTGAGGTAGGCCAGCGCCTTGTTGTGCAGCCGGCGGCGGTCGATCTCGGCCTTCTCGATGGAGTACGGCCCCGTCGCGACGGTCGCGTCGAACACCGCCTGCCACTCCCCGCGCAGCTCCTGCGCGAGCGTCCGCACGACGTGCTCGCGCGCCGCGTGGATCGCGATCGGGTCGACGACCTCCATCGCCTGAGCGAGGAAGGTCTCGCCCGGCAGCGTGAGCATCAGCGACCGGATCGAACCGTCGAGCTCAGCGTCGGTGAGCACGCGCCGGAAGGCCTCGACGAACTCGCCGTCGACGACGAGCTCCGCGCCGGCCTGGCTCGCGGCCGTGAGGCGCAGGAGCAGCTCCTTGGCGAAGACCTGCCCCGCCTCCCACCGGTTGAACGGGTCGGAGTCGTGCGCCATCAGGAACGCGAGGTCCCCGGCTTCGCGCTCCATCTCGAGCTGGATCGGCGCCGAGAAGTCGCGGAACAGCGAGGCGACCGGCCGGGAAGGGACGTCGTGGAACGTGAACGTCTGCTCCGCCTCCGTGAGGCGCAGCACGCGCTCCGAGGGCGCGTCTCCGCCGGCCTCGAGCGCAAGGGGCAAGTCGTCGCCGTCGGGCCCCAACAGCCCCATGCGCACCGGCATCAGCATCGGCGCGGGCGCGGCGCAGCCCTCCACTTCGGGCGCGCTCTGGGCGAGGTGGAGCGAGTAGGTCTTCGCCGTCGCGTCGTACACCGCGCTGGCCTTCACGGTCGGCGTGCCGGCCTGCAGGTACCAGCGCTCGAACTGCGCCAGGTCGACACCGTTCGCGTCGGCCATGGCCGCGCGGAAGTCGTCACAGGTCACGGCCTGACCGTCGTGGCGCTCGAAGTAGAGGTCCATGCCCTTGCGGAAGCCCTCGGCTCCGAGCAAGGACTGGTACATCCGGATCACCTCCGCACCCTTCACGTAGACCGTGGCGGTGTAGAAGTTGTTCATCTCGATGTAGGACTCGGGCCGGATCGGATGCGCCATCGGCCCCGCGTCCTCCGCGAACTGGCTCGACCGCAGCACGCGTACCTCCTGGATGCGCTTGACCGGGGCGGACGTCATGTCCGCGGAGAACTCCTGGTCACGGAAGACGGTCAGCCCTTCCTTCAGCGTCAGCTGGAACC